>DAIODV010000320.1:0-4618 GCA_036746615.1 Mycobacterium sp. | reverse complement strand
AACGCCAGCTGCTGGGCCGCGGCGCCGACGTCGTCGCTCAGCGCCGGTGCCGGCGCGATCACCTCCACACAGATGCCGTCGCGCTGCACGGTCTCGACCACCGGCCACGCCGCGCCCTGCCCGAACGGTGACCGTGCCACCAGCGCCGAGAGCTCGCGGCGCATCGCGACCCGCTCCTCGACCAGCGCCGGCACACCGGAATCCATGTACTGGCCCGCGATTTCGCGGGCAGCCGCCGCGTCGTCAGCCATCCGCACTCCACGACCGTCGTAGCCACCGCGGATCGCCTTGACCACGAGCGGGCCCTCGATACGCGCGGCGAAAGCGTCAATGCCGTCAAGCTTTTCCACCGCCGCGTAGCGCGGGATCGGCGCACCCAAGTCCTCCAGGCTTCGCCGCATGACGAGTTTGTCTTGGGCGTGCACCAGCGCCTCTGGCGGCGGCGCTACGTTGACGCCCTCGGCGACCAGCTTCTCCAACAACTCCGTGGGGACATGCTCGTGGTCGAAGGTCAGCGCATCAGCGCCGGCGGCGACACGACGCAGATCGTCGAGGTTGGTGTGCGAGCCGATCACCACATCCGGGCTTACTTGAGCGGCTGGGTCTTCGGCGTCGGCGGCCAGCACCCGCAGGGTCTGACCCAGGGCGATCGCCGCCTGGTGGGTCATTCGAGCAAGTTGGCCGCCGCCGACCATCGCGACGAGCGGCGCCGCGGTTGGGGTACTCGGCACGCCAACAATGGTGTCATGGCCCGCCGACGCCGCTGAACGGGGCGTTTACCGGCGGTGACACCGCCGCTGGGCACACGTACCGGGTAGTACGTAGACTGCGACATTGTGTCCTTCGCCGATGCCACGATCGCACGGTTGCCGCGGCCGCTCCGCCCTTACGCCGAACGTCATCACGAACTGATCAAGTTCGCGATCGTTGGCGGCACCACTTTCATCATCGACTCGGCGATCTTCTACACGCTCAAGCTGACCATTTTGGAGCCCAAGCCGGTGACCGCAAAGGTCATCGCCGGTGTCATCGCGGTGATCGCGTCCTACATTTTGAACAGGGAGTGGAGCTTCCGCGACCGCGGCGGCCGGGAGCGTCACCACGAGGCGTTGCTGTTCTTTGCATTCAGCGGCGTCGGCGTGCTGCTGAGCATGGCGCCGTTGTGGATCTCCAGCTACGTCTTGCAGCTGCGGGTGCCTACAGTCTCACTGACCGTGGAGAACGTCGCCGACTTCATCTCGGCCTACATCATCGGCAACCTGCTGCAGATGGCGTTCCGCTTCTGGGCATTCCGACGTTGGGTGTTCCCCGACGAATTCGGCCGCAGCCCGGACCAGGCGCTGGAGTCGGCCCTTACCGCCGGTGGGATCGCCGAGGTCCTCGAGGACAACTACGAAGAGGGCGGCTCGGTTACCCTTCTGCGGGCCTGGCGTTCGCGCCGTAATCGCGTGGCTCAGCTCGGCGATTCCTCAGACCCGAGGGTGTCGAAAACCTCGTGATACAGCAGCGCGTGGACGTGCTCCACGCGCGGAATGTCGTAGAACTCCAACGGATCTTGTGACGCCGACTCGACGATCAGCGTTCCGGTGCGCAAGATCCGGTCGATCAGCCGATGCCGGAATTCCACGCTGTTGATCCGGGCCAGCGGGATGTCGATCCCACTGCGGCTCAATACGCCGTGGCGGAACATCACTCGGCGGTCGGTGATCACGAAATGTGTTGTGAGCCAATTCAAGAACGGCCAGAGCGTCAGCCAGCCGATGACGATCAGCCAGATCGCGCCGATGACGGCGAAGATGATCCGCTTGGCGCTCGGGTCCCAGTTGGTGCTGTTGACGACCGCTGCGCCGAACGACGCCGCCGCACTCGCCAAAATCAGGACGACGACGGGCCAGAAGAGTCGCTTCCAGTGCGGGTGGCGATGCAAGACGACTTGTTCATCACCGGCCAGCACATTGTCGGGATATCCCACGCTGGCACTTTAAACGCTCGGACGTAGATGCGTGATGTCTCCGGCGGAGATCGCCACCGTCTCGCCGCCGGTGTCGACACACAGTCGGCCCGTCTCGTCGATGGCATGCGCGGTGCCGACCACCTCCCGATCACCGGGCAAGGTGGCCCGCACCCGAGTACCCAGCGTCAGGCTGTAGTGCTGATAATCGGCAACCAGCGCGGCGTCGGCTCCGCCGGCGCTGCGCCAGGCGTCGATGCGCAATGCTAATTCGCTAAGTATCTTGCGCGCCAACGCATTTCGATCGGTAGCCGACGATCCCAGCATCAGCAGCGAAGTAGCCGCCGGGTCGGGCGCTTCCTCCGCCGTCAACGTCACGTTGAGCCCCAACCCGAGCACGATGACCGGCGTCGGCGCCGCTACCTCAGCGAGGATCCCGGCCAGCTTGCCGTCGTCGACCAGCACGTCATTCGGCCACTTGAGACCTGGCGCTACACCACACACAGCCGTTAGTGCATCGGCCACCGCGACGCCGGTGGCCAGCGGCAACCATCCCCAACTCGACCTCGGCACCGACGCGCCGTCGACGCCCACCGACAGTGCGATCTGAGCGCGCGGCGGCGCCGACCAAGCTCGGCCGTGCCGACCGCGACCTGCGTTCTGGTATTCGGCGAGCAAGACCGACCCGTCGATATCTGCGCCGCCCTCCGCCCGGGCGATCAAATCGGCGTTGGTGGAACCGGTTTCAGCGACCACGTCGAGTTGCCGCCACGGCCTGCCCGCCCCGACCAGACCGTCGCGCAGTGCCGCTTCATCCAACGGCGGTCGTGATTGCTGATCCATCAGCGTTCAGCGTACGGTGACTGAGAGCGCCGGGAGGTGGTCTTGTGGTGATGACCGAGTCAGTCAGTGCCCCGAGCGACGAAGCCGTCCGCTTGTGGGTGGAGTCTTACCAGGGCGAAGTTTTAGGCGAGGCGTACTTCGCCGGGATGGCAAAGCGCGTCACCGACCCGGCGCTGCGCGAGAAGGTCGACCTGTTGACATGCCTTGAGCGCAGCACCAAGGAACTCCTGCAGCCCGTGATCAAACGCCTGGGGGTTGCTGCAGAGCCCGACGAGGCGGTGGTCGACGCCGCGGGCAATGTCACCGACGTCGAGTACCTGCCGATGCTGAAGAGCTTTGTCGCGGCCGCTGCCGAGTATCTCGGGCGCTACACGCGGCTGCGCGCGCTGGTCGAGCCTGCTGACGCCTCGATCGTCGACCAGCTCATCGCCCATGAGCTTGCGTTCGAATTGTTTGCTCGCCGCGAGCTGGCTGGAGACAGCAACAACTCGACTGAGCCGATCCGCGCGCTCAGCCATGTGACCTGCTGACGTGATTGGGTTCGCAATATAAGGAACCGCTAAGATCGGCAGCCATGACTAGCGTTTCCGAGAGCCATGTCGAGGCCAAGGCCGAGCACGAGATCGACATCCACACCACCGCGGGCAAGCTCGCCGAACTACGCAAGCGGTCCGAGGAGACGCTGCACCCGGTCGGTGAGGCGGCGGTCGACAAGGTCCATGCCAAGGGCAAGCTGACCGCGCGCGAGCGGATCTATGCGCTGCTCGACGAGGGGTCGTTCGTCGAGCTCGACGCGTTGGCGCGGCACCGCAGCACCAACTTCGGGCTCAATGAGAAGCGTCCCCTCGGCGACGGCGTGGTCACCGGCTACGGCACGATCGACGGCCGCGACGTGTGCATCTTCAGCCAGGACGTCACCGTGTTCGGCGGCAGCCTCGGCGAGGTTTACGGCGAGAAGATCGTCAAGGTCCAGGAACTGGCGACCAAGACCGGCCGGCCACTGATCGGCATCAATGACGGTGCAGGCGCGCGCATTCAAGAGGGTGTCGTGTCGCTGGGCCTCTACAGCCAGATCTTTCACAACAACATCCTGGCCTCGGGCGTCATCCCGCAGATCTCGCTGATCATGGGCGCGGCCGCCGGCGGGCACGTCTACTCCCCCGCGCTCACCGACTTCGTGGTGATGGTCGACCAGACCAGCCAGATGTTCATCACCGGGCCCGACGTCATCAAGACCGTCACCGGCGAGGACGTCACCATGGAGGAGCTGGGCGGCGCCCACACCCACATGGCCAAGTCGGGCACCCTGCACTACGTCGCCTCCGGCGAGCAGGACGCCTTCGACTGGGTCCGCGACCTGCTGAGCTACCTGCCGCCCAACAACGCCACCGACGCGCCGCGCTACGCCGAGCCGCATCCCCCGGGCGCCATCGAGGACAACCTCACCGACGAGGACCTCGAGCTGGACACCCTGATCCCGGACTCGCCCAACCAGCCCTACGACATGCACGAGGTGATCACCCGCATCCTCGATGACGACGAGTTCCTGGAGGTTCAGGGCGGCTACGCGCAGAACATCGTCGTCGGGTTCGGCCGCATCGAGGGCCGGCCGGTCGGGATCGTGGCCAACCAGCCGACCCAGTTCGCCGGCTGCCTGGACATCAACGCCTCGGAGAAGGCGGCGCGGTTCGTCCGGACCTGCGACTGCTTCAACATCCCGATCATCATGCTGGTCGACGTCCCGGGCTTCCTGCCGGGCACCGGCCAGGAGTACAACGGCATCATCCGCCGCGGCGCCAAGCTGCTGTTCGCCTACGGCGAGGC
>DAIODV010000319.1:3606-4625 GCA_036746615.1 Mycobacterium sp. | reverse complement strand
CTCGGCGTCGGCGGGCAGCTGGCCGCGGCCAGCGCCGTCGTCGCCGCCAAGGGCATCATCCGGTTCCCCGAATTGAACGCTCAGACAAACCGCAACGGCGGCGTCGGGATCGACGAGGTGACCGAGTACTTCCTGGTCGGCAGCTTCACGAGTTGGCTGCTCGCCCTGGGCGGCATCGGCCTGGTCGTGGCAACCCGCTAACATGCGACACACCGCTGAGCCGTCGAGAAATTCATACTCGGCGGTCAAGAACGCCATCCCGCGGCGCGCATCGCGGCGACGACACGGGCAACAAAGGTACCCTGCCGATAGCGGAGAAGGTCGCTGCTAACCCGGATGATCGTCCAGCCCAAGTCGGCCAATGCGGTGTACCGGTCGATGTCGCGATCGCGCTGCCCGGCGTCCGTCCAGTGCTGTGGCCCGTCGTACTCGATGCCGACCCGCAGCTCCCGGTACCCCATGTCGATGCGCGCAATGAAGTCGCCATAGTCATCGCACACTCGGATCTGTGTCTGTGGCACAGGCAAACCCGCGTCGATCAACACCAGCCGGGTGCGGGTCTCCTGCGGAGACTCTGCTCCGCTGTCCACGAGCGGCAACACGGCTTTGAGCCGAACCAGACCGCGCATGCCACGATGCTCGGCCATCACGGCTTCGATGTCGGTGACTTTGCCGTCGGTTGCATTCGCCAGCGCGTCGAGCCGCTGCACCGCAAACAGCCGCGACGATGTCCACCGTCCAACATCGAAAGCCGTACGTGCCGGACTGGTCACCAGCATGCCGTCGACTTCGACGACCTCACCGCGGAGCAGTGTCTCACTGTGCACGACAATGCCGGCAGGTGCGTGCCGATTGACGTGTACCAGCTCAGCATCGAGCGTCGGGCTCACCCACTTCGCCCCGAGCAGTGCGGCCGCTGAGTTTCCCGCGACGCCGCCCTTGCGCCGCGTCGCGTCGCCGTTGTACAGGACGCCGTTGACGGCCTGCGCGTCGGCGTCGAGCAGCAAATCCATCACCGT
>DAIODV010000319.1:0-3596 GCA_036746615.1 Mycobacterium sp. | reverse complement strand
CCCGCGACGACGCCCTTGCGCCGCGACCAAAGCCATGCCGCCTGCGCGCGTTCGCGCGCCGTCAGCGCGATGCCGCCCGGGCAGTAGACGCCTGGGTAGACAGGCTCGTAGAGGGAGCGCATTGCCCGCTCCGGCATCAGTTTTGCCGCCAAGGCCTCACTGCCCAGGAAGAGTTCGGTCATGCTGGCATGCTGCCAACGTCCACCGACACCTCTGCGAGTGTGAAGCCTACGACGCGACACGCCGTTGAGCCGTCGCGAATTTCACTCTCGGCGCTAAAAGGCTACAGGCGCTCGATGATCGTGACGTTGGCCGTGCCGCCGCCTTCGCACATCGTCTGCAGGCCGTAGCGACCGCCGATGCGCTCCAGCTCGTTGAGCATGGTGGTGAACAGCTTGGCGCCGGTGGCGCCCAGCGGGTGGCCGAGCGCGATCGCGCCGCCGTTGGGGTTGACCTTCTCCGGGTCGGCCTTGATCTCCTTGAGCCAGGCCAACACCACCGGCGCGAACGCCTCGTTGATCTCCACGGTGTCGATGTCGTCGATGGACAGCCCGGCCTTGTCCAGCGCGTAGCGGGTCGCCGGGATGGGCCCGGTCAGCATGAAGACCGGGTCGGCGGCGCGGGCGCTGATGTGGTGGATGCGCGCCCGCGGCGTCAAATTGTGCTCCTTGACCGCCTTTTCGGACGCCAGCAGCACCGCACTTGCACCGTCGGAGATCTGACTGGCCATGGCCGCCGTCAGCCGGCCCCCTTCGACCAGCGGCTTGAGGCCGGCCATCTTCTCCAGCGACGACTCACGCGGGCCCTCGTCAACCCGGAACGGCCCGGATTCCGTTTCCACGGTGATGATCTCGTTGTCGAAGTGGCCGCCACGGATGGCCGCGAACGCGCGCTCGTGACTGGTCAGCGCGTAGCGCTCCATCTCCTCGCGAGACAGGTTCCACTTCTCGGCGATCAGCTCCGAACCGCGGAACTGCGAGATCTCCTGGTCGCCGTAGCGGTGCAGCCACTGCTTGGACTCGTTGGTGGGCGAGGTGAAGCCGAACTGCTCGCCCACCGTCATGGCCGACGAGATCGGGATCTGGCTCATGTTCTGCACGCCGCCGGCGACGATCAGGTCGGCCGTGCCGGACATGACCGCCTGTGCGCCAAAGGAAATGGCCTGCTGGCTGGAACCGCACTGCCGGTCGACGGTGACGCCGGGAACCTCTTCGGGATAGCCGGCGGCCAGCCACGAGAGGCGGGCGATGTTGCCGGCCTGCGCGCCGATGGCATCGACACAGCCCGCGATCACGTCGTCAACGGCGGCGGGATCGACGTCGACCCGGTCAAGCAGTCCGCGCCAGCCCAGGGCACCCAGATCCACCGGGTGAACCCCGGCCAGCGATCCGCCGCGCTTGCCGACCGCGGTACGCACAGCGTCGATGACGTACGCCTCAGTCATTGTGTCGCTCCTCCTCATCGCTTCGCTCTGCATCGTCGCCGACACGTGGCATTTCAGACTCCTTCTTCGATCTTCTTTGATTCCGCAGTAATTCCGCCAAGAACGATGGCGAGGTATTGCTGGCCGACCTGCTCCGCGGTGAGCGGCCCGCCCGGCTGATACCAGCGCACCGACACCCACGTGGTGTCCCGGATGAAGCGGTAGATCAGGTCGACGTCGAGGTCGGGCCGAAAGCAGCCCTCCTCCACGCCCTGATTGAGCAACTCGAGCCACATCTTGCGTTGCTGCCGGTTCATGTCCTCGATGTAGGAGAACCGGGGCTGGGACAACAGCCGCTGGGCCTCGTCCTGGTAGATGACGACCTGCGCGTGCCGGTGCTCGATCGCCTCGAACGACACCATGAACAATCCCTTGAGCCGCTCCAGCGGATTGGCCTCGCTGTCCACGATCTCGCGGTAGCGCGCGAACAACCAATCCAGGAAACTGCGCAGGAGCTCGTCGACCATCTCCTCTTTGGAGGAGAAGTGGTGATAGAGGCTGCCGGACAAGATGCCCGCGCTGTCGGCGATGTCGCGCACGGTGGTGGCACGCAATCCACGCTCGGCGAACATGGTCGCGGCAAGCTCCAGTAGCTCGTCTCGCCGGCTGTTGGCCTGACCGGGCACTCGGTCCACCCGATCAGAGTATCAACCAAGCGCTTGCTTGGCCACCGCGGTGTGATTTCCCGCTCCCGGGCCCGCCGCAAGCCTCAGCGCGGCGAGACCACCGGCGTCAGCGAGAACGCAGCTCACGGGTGCTGGCTGGAAACCGAGATGACCTCGCCGGTGAGGTAGCTGGAGTAGTCGCTGGCGAGGAACGCGATGGTGGCCGCCACCTCCCACGGCTCGGCGGCCCGCCCGAAGGCCTCGCCGGCCGACAGCCGGTCGAGCAACTCCGACGACGACGTCTTCTCCAGGAACTTGTGCCGCGCGATGCTCGGCGACACCGCATTGATCCGCACGTCGTACTCGGCGGCTTCGATTGCGCTGCAACGGGTCAGCGCCATCACCCCGGCCTTGGCCGCGGCATAGTGCGACTGCGAGTGCTGCGCGCGCCAGCCGAGGACGCTGGCGTTGTTGACGATCACCCCGCCGTGCGGCGCGTCGCGGAAGTAGCGCAGCGCCGCGCGGGTGGCGCGAAACACCGACGTGAGGGTGACGTCCAGGACGCGGTCCCACTCCTCGTCGGTCATGTCGACCACCGGGGTCTGCCCGCCCAGCCCGGCGTTGTTCACCAGGACGTCGACGCGTCCCATCCGCGCGGTGGCCGAGGCGAACAGCGCATCGATCTGCGCGGTCGACGTCACGTCGCACAGCACGCTTTCGACTCGGCCCTGTCCCAGTGCGGCGAGCTCGTCGGCGGTCTCCCCCAGCCGGCGTTCGTGGTGATCCGAGATCACCACGTCGGCACCCTCGGCCAGCGCCCGTCGTGCCGTCGATGCGCCGATGCCGGTGCCGGCGGCGGCCGTGACGACCACCACCTTGCCCTGCAGAAGTCCGTGTCCGGCAATCTCTTTGGGAGCTTCGGACAGACTCATCCTTTGACCTCTCGGGGTAGGCCGAGCACCCGCTCGGCGATGATGTTGCGCTGGATCTCGTTGGATCCGCCGTAGATGGTGTCGGCGCGGGTGAACAGGAACAGGCGCTGCCATTCGTCGAACTCGCCGTCGGTCAGCGTGAGTCCCGGCTTGCCGATGACGTCCATGGCCAGCTCGCCCAGATCGCGATGCCAGTTGGCCCACAACAACTTCGACACGTTGTCCTGGCCGGGCTGCTCGACGTCCATGGTGGCCAGCGCGTAGCTGCGCATGGCCCGCAGCCCGGTCCACGCCCGGGTCAGCCGCTCGCGGATGAACGGGTCGTCGGCGGCGCCGGTGCGCTGGGCGAGCTCGGCGAGATTGGAAAGCTCACGGGCGTAACGGATCTGCTGTCCCAGCGTCGACACGCCCCGCTCGAAGGTCAGCGTTCCCATCGCGACCCGCCAGCCGTCGCCGGGCTCGCCGACCACCAGAGCAGCCTCGGTGCGGGCGTCGTCGAAGAACACCTCGTTGAATTCCGCGGTGCCGGTGATCTGGACGATCGGACGGACCTCCACACCCGGCTGATCCAGCGGC
>DAIODV010000318.1:4138-4660 GCA_036746615.1 Mycobacterium sp. | reverse complement strand
GCGCAGCAGCACCACTGTCAGATCGTCGTCATCGACCACCTGGTCTAGATACCGCGCGATGGCGTCACGCGTGCTGGCGTCGTAGGAGTTGCGCTGTTGAGGGTTGTTGAAAGTGATGGTGGCGATCCGTTTTTCGGGATCGACTTCGAATAGAACGCGGTCATCTGAAGTGTCCGAGACTGTCATGCGCCGGACTCCTTCCTGCTGTGCGGTTGGCCGTTGTAGACATGGCCCACGTCGAGTCGCGCACCGATATCTGACATCCGTTTCGCCTCAATGGTTTTGTCGCTGCCGAAAGCCAGCGTCTTGCGCCGAGCCACGGCCAGGTGATCCCGCGCCAGCTTGATCGCCCTGGCCTGATTTCCATCTCTGATCGCGTTGAGCAGACGCTGATGGTCGCGCAGCGCTGCCCGCTTGGTCTTACCCACCATCGGTGTCGGCTCGCCGTCGTCGGACCAGACCGACGACTCGTGCGCAGACCAGATGAGTTCCAGCGAGCCGATCAGCAGAATCATCGGCTCC
>DAIODV010000318.1:0-4128 GCA_036746615.1 Mycobacterium sp. | reverse complement strand
TCGGAACATAGCTTGATACATCGTCGAATTGCGCTGTCTGGATACCGATTTCGTTCTGCAAGTAGGGCACTACTTCGGTCATTCGGTCTTCACGCGCGGCGCACATCCCTGCGCAGATTGGTTCTAGGTGCATCAGCGCCTCGCTGACGTCCACCGGCGTGGCGGACCGCGCCTGAAGAACCATGCTGATCATGTGCGCGGTCCGCTCGGCCGTCGGATCATGGACGATCGCGCCGCCGACATTGCCGCGCCGAACCGAGATCAGCCCATCGGTTTCGAGGATGTGGATTGCTTCCCGCACCGCGGGTGGGCTCACGCCGAATTCGCTGAAAAGGCTTTCCTGAGAGGGCAGAACATCGCCCTCCTTCAGTCGTCCGGACAGGATGTCGTCGCGCAGCTTCGAGGCGACGATTTCCGCGACGCGGGGTTGACGAAAGCGCTGCACAGCCACGTCAGGTCTTCTCAGCTCGTCGCTTGCCAAATCGAAACCCGGTCAACTTATCCGGCGGCTGCGCCAATGTGTTGACCTCACCGGTGCACAGCACCTCGCCGTCGAGGAGCAACCGGGCCGTCGACGTGATGCCTCGGTCTACCTCGGACCGGGCAATATCGAAACGCAGGTCGGTCAGCACCGGCGTCGGCCGGCGGAAAGTCACCTGCAGTGATCGGGTCTTGCCGGACAGGCCGGTAAGGCAATTCTGGTGCTGGATCACGCAGTCGAAGAACACCGCGAGAAAACCGCCGTGAACCAGGCCCGGTGGTCCTTCGAAAACCAGCGGAAATGTGACGTGACCGGACGCGGCGTCGGCGTCGAGGTTCTCGAACCGGTATTCGGGAAAGCACGGGTTGAATGCACCGATATGTGTGGCGTGATCCAGGTAGACGCGTCGGCTGCCGTCATCGTCGGAGCCGATCCGCGGTGCGCTGTCCGGCGGGACCGCCGTGCTCAGCTCGCGTTCCCACCCGCTGATCTGTGCGAGCATCGCATCCACCGTCGGGTGGGCGTGTTCCAACGACAGCAGTAGCGAGCTGAGTCGGCGGATCGCGCCGGCCGCGGCGACGGTCTGGGCAAGCGGAGCCTCGCCGAATCGGGCAGGGTCCAGGCCCGGCCGCGCGGGAGCCGCCTCTGGTTGGCGTTCGCCCATAAGCCCTCTTCCTGGTGCAGCTGTTCCGTCGCCGGGCTTTCCTTGCTAAGTTATACAGTGCAGCAATTGTATAGCCTACTGTAGAGGTAACCGTATCGGCGTGGGAAGGGTGGATTTGGCGGTGAGTCAAAACCTGGACTCCGCAGCGGACGGCGGCTCGCTCACCACGAGCCGAGACGGCGCGGTACTCCGGATCACCCTCGACCGGCCGTCGCAACGCAACTCGTTGAGCCACAACATGATCGCGACGTTCGTCGCCGCGCTGACCGACGCCGCCACCGACGACACACTGCGCGCCATCCACATCCGCGGGGCAGGCGATAACTTTTGCGCAGGCGCTGATTGGGTCGCCACCAACAGCGGCGCCGACCCCCGCCCGCGCACCGGTGATCTCGTCCGCCGCATTCCTCATACCGCTCACCGCCTGATCGAACTCGTGCACAGCATCCACCTGCCGGTCGTCTGCAGCGTGCGGGGATTCGCCGTCGGCCTCGGCTGCAATCTGGCACTGGCCGCCGATTTCACCGTGGCTGCCGACGACGCGGTGTTCTGGGAGCCGTTCGCCGCCCGCGGGTTCACCCCGGATTCGGGTGCCAGCTGGTTACTCCCCCGCCTGATCGGGCTGACCCGTGCGAAGCGGATGCTGCTGCTCGGTGAGAAAGTCAGCGCCGCGCAGGCCGCCGACTGGGGGCTGATCCATCAAGCCGTCAACCCCGCAGAGCTCGACGATACGACCGACGAACTGCTGGCGCGACTGGCTGCCGGGCCTACGGTGGCGCTCGGTCTGGCCAAGCAGGCGATTCATTACGGTCAGCATGCGACGTTGACCGAGTCAATGACGCAAGAGCTCTTCGACCTGGAACTGTCCTGTCGGACCAAGGATTTCAAAGAGGGGCTGGCAGCATTCCGAGAACGACGTCCACCACAGTTCGATGGCCGATGACGGCGCGCCAGAGCGAAGGGAAACCCTGATGTCGGCACAGACTTTCGACACGATCAAGTACGAAGTGGACGGGCACAAGGCCACCATCACGTTGAACCGGCCCGATGCCCTCAACGCGCTCAGCCCGCATATGATCACCGAGCTGCGCAGCGCGTACCACGAGGCCGAAAACGACGACGCGGTTTGGATTCTCATCGTTACCGGTACCGGGCGGGCGTTCTGCACCGGCGCAGACGTCAAGGCGATCCCCGGCGACGGCAAGGTGATCAACGAGGGGCCGTATCTGTCCACGTATGAACAGTGGGAGGCGCCGCAGGAGGGCACGCCGCCGTTTCGGACCATGGCCAAGCCGGTGCTTGCAGCGATCAACGGAATCTGTTGCGGGGCCGGACTGGATTGGGTCACCACCGGAGACATCGTCATCGCGTCCGACAAGGCGACGTTTTTCGACCCGCACGTCAGCATCGGGCTGGTGGCCGCACGTGAAGTGGTCCGGGTGGCCCGGGTACTACCGCGCTCGATTGCGCTGCGGATGGCGTTGATGGGCAAACACGAGCGGATGAGCGCCCAACGCGCCTACGAGCTCGGCCTGATCAGCGAGATCGTCGCGCACGACCAGCTGCTGGAACGGGCCCACGAGATCGCCGACATCGTCAATTCCAATGCGCCGCTTGCCGTCCGGGGGACCCGGCTGGCCATCATCAAGGGCCTCGACTTGCCGCTGCACGAGGCGGAGATGCTGGCCGAGGCGTTCCGCGAACGCAACCTGCACACCGAGGATTCCCTCGAAGGGCCCAAGGCTTTCGTCGAGAAGCGGCCACCGGAGTGGCAGTGCCGATGAGTTTTGAGACCATCCAGCTCGACGTCGACAGCGCCGACCGGGTCGCCACCATCACGTTGAACCGGCCCGACCAGCTCAACGCGTTCAACCGGACGATGTGCGACGAGATGGCGCGGGCCTGGCGGATCGTCAAAACCAACGATTCGGTCAATGCCGTGGTCCTGCGGGCGGCCGGGAGTCGAGCATTCAGTGCCGGTCTCGACATCAAGACGCCCTACGGTCAACCGGACAACATCTGGAACCACGAGGATCCCGGCGAATCGCTGAGCCCGAAGTGGCAGAAGATGTGGAAGCCGGTGGTGTGCGCAGTGCAAGGTATGTGCACCGCAGGCGCGTTCTATTTCATCAATGAGTCCGACGTGGTCATCTGCTCGACGGACGCGACGTTTTTCGACTCGCACGTCTCGGCTGGCCTGGTCTGCGCGCTGGAGCCGATCGGGCTGATGCGCCGGGTCGGCCTGGGCGAAACACTGCGGATCGCACTGATGGGTAATGACGAGAGGGTCGGCGCCGACACTGCACTCCGAATCGGACTGGTATCCGAAGTTGTTGCCGGCGAACAGTTGTGGACCCGGGCACATGAGATCGCCGCAACCATCGCCGCCAAACCGGCGTCGGCGACGCAGGGCACCGTCAAGGCGATTTGGGAATCACTGGACAAGCCTTACCGGGCGGCGCTGGATCAGGGACTGATCTACACCCGGCTGGGAAATCCCATCGGCACCGCCGAACTCGCCGCACGCGACCATAACCCCGCGCCGGATCCGAGGATTCGCTGATGACACATCCGCTCAGCCGGCGCATCGCCGACGTGCTGGGTCTGGCGCCTGATGCGCAAGCTCTGGAGTACGAGGGCCGATGGCTGTCGTGGGCCGCGCTGGGCGGATTGGCAGACCAGATCGGTTCCGTGGTCGGCGACGGCACTGAGCCACCGCAGGTCGGGATTCTGCTGCGTAACCGTCCTGCGCATGTCGCCACGCTGCTCGGTGTGCTGCAACGCGGAGCAACCGTGGTGGCGATCAACCCGGCTCGCGGCGATGAGCGGATCAAAGCAGATGTCAACCAGCTAGGCCTGCCATTGATCATCGGCGAGCCCGACGACCTGGCCACACTGGACAAGTCCCCCGCGACGACGGTGGTGTCAGTCTCAGGCTTTGCTGCCGAGCCGAAAGTGATTGCAGCCGAAGCCCCTTCCCGTG
>DAIODV010000317.1:0-4674 GCA_036746615.1 Mycobacterium sp. | reverse complement strand
CCACCGGCGGTCACCGCACGCCGCCGCCGCGGCGCACCTTCTCGTCCGGTCAGCGGGCGCTGCTGTGGGCCGCCGGCGTGCTGGGCGCACTGGCGATCATCATCGCGATTCTCATCGTGATGAACTCGCACAACAACAATTCGCAGCAGCAACCCTCCGCGCCCACCGTGACCGACACCGGAGCACCACCCAGCAAGCCGGAATCGGCTCCGGCGCATCCAACTAATTGGACGTACCGGGGGGGCACGGGTAATCCTGGAGGGCAATGCAAGCCCCCCACCCCCTGGCGGGCGCCCGCGCTGACCTTCTCGTGCGCGGTGGCGTCCCAACACGAGAAACCGCGATGACGACCCCGCAGCACCTGTCCGACCGCTACGAACTTGGTGAGATCCTCGGCTTCGGCGGCATGTCCGAAGTGCACCTGGCCCGGGATGTCCGGCTACACCGAGACGTAGCGGTCAAGGTGCTGCGCGCCGACCTGGCCCGTGACCCGAGTTTTTACCTGCGCTTCCGACGAGAGGCGCAAAACGCCGCGGCGCTCAACCACCCGGCGATCGTTGCGGTCTACGACACCGGCGAGGCCGAAACTGCCGCTGGCCCACTGCCTTACATCGTGATGGAGTACGTCAACGGTGTCACGCTGCGTGACATCGTCCACACCGACGGACCGATGCCGCCGAAGCGCGCCATCGAGGTCATCGCCGACGCGTGCCAGGCACTGAACTTTTCCCACCAGCACGGCATCATCCACCGTGACGTCAAACCCGCGAACATCATGATCAGCACCACCAACGCGGTGAAGGTGATGGACTTCGGCATCGCCAGGGCGATTGCCGACGGCGGAAACAGCGTCACGCAGACCGCGGCGGTCATCGGGACTGCGCAATACCTATCGCCGGAGCAGGCCCGCGGTGATTCGGTCGATGCCCGCTCCGACGTCTACTCGCTGGGTTGTGTGCTCTACGAAATGCTCACGGGCGAGCCACCTTTCGTCGGTGACTCACCTGTCGCAGTCGCCTACCAGCATGTCCGTGAGGATCCCATTCCGCCGTCGCAGCGACATGAGGGCATCTCCGCCGATCTGGATGCCGTCGTGCTCAAGGCGCTGGCCAAGAATCCGGAGAACCGCTACCAGACCGCCGCGGAGATGCGCGCCGATCTGGTCCGGGTACACAACGGTGAAGCGCCCGAGGCGCCCAAGGTCCTGACCGAAGCCGAGCGCTCGTCGCTGCTGGCCTCGACGCATCCCAGTGACTCGGCCGGGCCGCACACCGATCCGCTACCGCGTCAGCAGCTGGACTTCAGCCGTGAGCGCGGGGCGGGTTCGGTGAGTCGCTGGGTCATCGCGGTGGCGGCGCTGGCGGTGCTGACCGTGATCGTCACGATCCTGATCAACACCTTCGGCGGTGGGCTGCGCAATGTACAGGTGCCCGACGTGCGGGGGCAGGCGTCTGCCGACGCGATTGCCGCGTTGCAAAATCACGGCTTCAAAACCCGCACCCAACAGAAGCCGGATTCGACGGTCCAGCCCGATCACGTCATCGGTACTGATCCCGGTGCGAACGCGAAAGTTGGTGCTGGCGACCTGATTACGATCAACGTCTCCACCGGACCCGAACAGCGCGAGGTGCCGGACGTGTCGTCGCTGAGCTATGCCTCGGCGGTGAAGAAGCTCAAGTCGTCCGGGTTCGGCCGCTTCAAGGAGGTCCGCTCGCCGTCCACGCCGGAGATGAAAGACAAAGTCATCGGGACCAACCCGCCGGCCAACCAGACCTCGGCGATCACCAACGAGATCGCCGTGATCGTCGGCTCGGGTCCGTCGACCAAGCAGGTTCCCGACGTCGCGGGACAGACCGCCGACCTCGCGCAGAAGAACCTCACGGTCTACGGGTTCAGCAAGTTCAGCCAGGCCGCCGTCGACAGCCCCCGCCCGGCCGGCGACGTGATCGGGACCAATCCGCCTGCGGGAGCGACTGTTCCGGTCGATACAGTGATCGAGCTGCAGGTCTCCAAGGGCAACCAGTTCATCATGCCGGACTTGTCGGGACTGTTCTGGACCGACGTCTACCCGCAGCTGCAATCGCTGGGCTGGACCGGCGTCCTGGTCAAGGGAGCCGACGTCGACGCGGGGGGCGACAAGCACAACCGGGTGGTGTTCCAGAGCCCGGCACCGGGTCAGGGCGTGAACAAGGACGGGCCGATCACGCTGAAGTTCGGTCAGTAGCCGACGGTAGCCAAACTGCTCACGACCTCGTTCTCCAGCTGGCGCACTAACCCGTCGTCGAGGGCCTGGCCGCAGTAGGCCAGCCAGTTGGCCAGCATGCGGTGGCCGCCTTGAGTGAGGATCGATTCGGGGTGGAACTGGACCCCGTGGATCGGCAGCTCGGTGTGCCGTACGCCCATGATCACCCCACTGTCCGTGCGCGCCGTTACCTCGAGCTCGGCTGGCAGCGTGTCCGGCAAGATCGTCAGCGAGTGATACCGCGTCGCCGTGAACGGATCCGGAAGTCCTTGCAGTACACCGACATTCGTGTGGAAGACGCTGCTGGTTTTGCCGTGCAGCAATTCGGGCGCGCGATCCACCGTCGCGCCGAACGCGACCCCGATGGCCTGGTGGCCCAGGCACACGCCCAGCAGCGGGGTGCTCGCCGTCGCGCAGGCACGCACCAAGTCGATCGATGCGCCGGCGCGTTCCGGCGTGCCCGGGCCCGGACTCAGCAGGATCCCGTCGACTTCGGCGGCGATCGCGGCATGGTCGGACAGCCGAGCGTCGTCGTTGCGCCAGACCTGTGCCTCGACACCGAGCTGCCCGAGGTACTGCACCAGGTTGAAGACGAAGCTGTCGTAGTTGTCGACGACCAAGATCCGCATCGTGCCAGGTTACCGGTGCACTCGAAGGCAGGCTGCGTCAGTAGCTGACCGGGCCGGCCGGCTGGGCGAAGTGCATCCGCACCGGCTCGCTGTAGCCGGCGACGCGGACGTCAGACGTGACTTGCTCGGTGTAGCCGAGCCCGAACCGGACCACGTACTGCTTGTAGAGGCTGACCAGGGGAGCGGCGGCCAGCGCGGCCTGCATCGCCGACGCGTCGCCGATCGCGGTGACGGTATAAGGCGGGCTGTAGGTCCGACCGTTGAGCAGCAACGTATTCCCGACGCAGCGCGGCGCCGAGGTGGCGATGATGCGCTGGTCTTGCATTTGGATCGCCTCGGCGCCGGCACTCCACAACGCGTTGAGCACGGCTTGGATGTCCTGTTGGTGCACAACGAGGTCATCGGGCGAGGCGTCGCGCGGGAAGCGGCCGTTCGCGTCTCGCTGCGCGTCATTGAGCGTCACGACCAGGCCCGGTCCGTGCACCGGGTCCAGGCCGGCATCGCGGGCCAGCTCGGCCGAGCGCCGCAGCATAGCCGCCAGCGCCGAGTCGGCCGACCGGCCATGCGTCGAATCGATGGTGTGGGCCAGGCGATCCCGTTCGGCACTCAACCGGTCAACCTCGAACTGCTCGCGGCGGACCAAGTCCACCAGCCGCGGCGCGTCACTGCGCCGGATCTCGCCGCCACGAGACACCCCGTGTGTGGCGCCCAGCAGCAACCCTGCCAGCAGGCACACCAGCGGGACGCCGACCCGCCACGGCGATGCCCGGTTGATCCGGTTGGCCATCGGCTCTCCGTTCGGTGCTGGTGGGTGCGTTAGGCTCGACCTGACGCACTAAGAACACCTGCCCTGAATACCGTAATCGCCGAGGCAAGCCTGAGGTAGAAATGCCCAAGTCCAAAGTCCGCAAGAAGAGCGACTTCACTGTCAGCGCGGTCAGCCGTACGCCGGTCAAGGTCAAGGCCGGGCCGTCCAGCGTGTGGTTCGTTGTGCTGTTCTGCGGCCTGATGCTGATCGGCCTGGTCTGGCTGATGGTGTTCCAGCTGGCTGCCACGGGCCCCGACGCGCCGTCGATGCTCTCGTGGATGGCCAACCTCGGCCCGTGGAACTACGCCGTCGCGTTTGCTTTCATGATCAGTGGCTTGTTGCTCACAATGCGGTGGCGGTAGCCATTGACGCGACCGTAATGAATTCATTTCGGGTCTGCGTGATTACTGGGCTGGCAACCTCCGAGTTGTTGGATCACACGCGTGTGATTCATCCCCATTGTTGATAGCGCTTGTGGATAACTTCATCGGCAGTGGTAGGCCCACCTAGGAGCACCGTGCAGCAAACGCAGTGGTCGCCGTCTTCAGCCGGAATCGCAGCTTGCGGCATCGCCGGCGTTGTGATGGCTATCGCCTGTGTGACTGCCGTCACAGACCCCCCGGGCCGGTTTCTGCTCGGTATTTCCGCGGTCGGTCTGATCTTGTTTGCAAGCGTGTCGTGGCACGCACGTCCGAAACTGGCAATCACGGCCGACGGTCTGCGGGTCCGCGGCTGGTGGCGGACGCAGCTTTTACGGCACAACGACATCAAGATCATCCGGATCACCGAGTTCCGCCGGATCGGCCGCAAAATGCGGCTGCTCGAGATCGACGCGGAAGATGGCCGGCTGCTGATCTTCTCGCGCTGGGACCTCGGCACCGACCCATTGCAGGTGCTCGACGTGCTGACCGCGCACGGCTACGCCGGCGCCTGACAGCGGCCGGGCAGCCGCGTTTAGGAAATGGTGATCGACTCGATGACGACCGGTTCGGTCG
>DAIODV010000316.1:0-4676 GCA_036746615.1 Mycobacterium sp. | reverse complement strand
GATCTTGTCCTGGTAGCACGGCCCGATGCCGCGGCCGGTGGTGCCGATCTTCTTGCTGCCCATGTAGCGTTCGGTCACCTTGTCGATAGCCACGTGATACGGCATCAGCAGATGCGCGTCGGCAGAGATCAGCAGCTTCGAGGTATCGACGTCGCGGTCCTCCAGTCCCTTCAGCTCCTCGAGCAGCACGCCGGGATCGACCACAACGCCGTTGCCGATGACGTTGGTGACGCCGGGGGTGAGCACACCAGACGGGATGAGGTGCAACGCGAAGTTCTCGCCGGTGGGCAACACCACGGTGTGCCCGGCGTTGTTGCCGCCCTGGTACCGCACAACCCATTTCGCGCGGCCGCCGAGGAGATCGGTGGCCTTGCCCTTGCCCTCGTCGCCCCATTGGGCGCCGATCAGGACGATTGCCGGCATGACTCGCTCCCACTGGTATGTGCCGCTTATTGTGGTCCAGCCGGTGACCTACCCTATCTCAGCTGTTTGCGAGGAAGCTCCTGAATACCCCAGACGTGGCCGTGTTGGCGTTCGATAATCGGCTGCCGCGATCGTTGCGAGCGCTGACGGTGATCGATCGCGGCGACATTGACGCGGCGATCGCTACGGCGCGGCGGCTGATCGTGGTCGGCTCGGACGCCGACCTGGCCGCGGTACTGACCCGGTTACTGCGGATCGAGATGCTCGACGTTGAAGTCGGCTTCGTCTCGCGGCGACGCTCCTCCGCCACTCGGGCCTACCGAATACCCGCCGGCTTCCGCGCGGCCCGCCGGGCGCGCCACGGTTCCGCGCGACGGGTGCCCCTGATCCGCGACGAGACCGGGACGGTGATCGTGGGGGCAGCTCACTGGCGGCCACCCGACGACGCGCAGCTGCTGCATGGCGAGGGCGTCGTCGACGATGTCGTGCTCTTCGACGGCGACGTCGCCGGGGTGCGGATCGAGCCGACCGCCACACAGCCGGGCCTGAGGGCGCGCATCGCGGACAGCCGGTCACGTCGCTGGGTGACCGGGCGGGCCGCGCAGCTGGGCACTACCGGTGTCGTCGTCGTCCGCGACGGCGTGCCGGCACCTCGGGCGGCGCGCCGGTCGACGTTCTATCGGAACACCGAGGGCTGGTTCTTGGTCTCTTGAAGCGGTCCGCGGGTCACACTTTGCGGCTGCGAGGTGTCGATGTTGTATGACCACCTCCACCGTCGCGTACTGGACGACAACCGCGGTGCTCGCCGCCGAATGTTTTGTGGGCGGCGTGATGGGCGCCTTGCGCCTGGAGCCGTTTAGGGGCGTCGTGACGCAGCTCGGTTATCCGCTGTACTTCATGACGATCCTTGGCGTCTGCTACATCTCGGCCGGCGTCGTGCTTCTCGCACCACTGCTTCCCCGGCTCAAGGAGTGGGCCTATGCGGGTCTGATGTTCATTTACACCGGAGCAATCGCTTCCCACATCTGGGTGGGCGACGACGCTAAATCGCTGATAGGTCCGCTGATACTCGCTGGGCTCGCCGTCGCGTCGTGGGCGCTGCGGCCGCAAGCACGGCGCGTGGGATCGGGTATCGCCTGACCGGAAGTCGTCAGCCGGTCGGGTAGCTTCGTGACGTGAATATGCCCGTGCACCAATCGGTGCGCCCCAGCCCGATTTTTCTGGCCATCGTCGCGGCGACGGTATTCGGCGGCGTGCTGGCCTGGCTGGACGGCGCCGACCTGGGCGCGCTGGCCTACGTCGGGGTGTTCATCTTCGTGATCGCCGGGTGGACGGTGTCGCTGTGTCTGCACGAGTTCGGTCACGCGGTGACGGCGTGGCGATTCGGCGATCGTGACGTCGCGGTGCGGGGCTATCTGAGCCTGGATCCGCGGCGCTACAGCCATCCACTGCTGTCGCTGGGTCTGCCGATGTTGTTCATCGCGCTGGGCGGCATCGGCTTGCCCGGCGCCGCGGTCTACCTGCGGACGTCGTTCATGACCCCTCTACGGCGCACCCTGGTGAGCCTGGCCGGACCGGCGGCCAACCTCCTGCTGGCCGCACTGCTGCTGCCTCTGACCCGATTATTTTTCGACCCGATGCACCCGGTGTTGTGGGCCGGCGTGGCCTTCTTGGGCTTCCTCCAGGTCACCGCGGTACTACTGAACCTGCTGCCGATCCCGGGCCTGGACGGCTACAACGCGCTGGAACCGCATCTCAGCCCGGAGACCCAACGAGCGCTGGAACCGGCCAAGCAGTACGGCTGGCTGATCCTGCTGGTGATCCTGATCGCGCCGCTGCTCAACCAATGGTTTTTCGGGATCGTCTATTGGTTCTACGAGCTGTTCGGGGTGCCCGGGGTGCTGGCGAACGCCGGTATGCAACTCACGCGGTTCTGGCACGCCTGGATCTGACGTGCTTGCGATATATGCGTAAGTACGCATATATTTAGCCGCATGGGCGCCGGACACGAGCACGGCAACGTCGACACACCAATACCGAAAATGGTTGCTGCCGCGGCGCTGCTGGGCGCGTTCTTCATCGTCGAGCTGACCACCGCGCTGGTGATCGGTTCGATGGCCCTGTTGGCCGACGCGGGCCACATCCTGACCGACGTGGCGGCCACCTTCATGGGGCTGAGCGCGCTGGTGCTGGCCCGCCGCGGCAGCTCGTCGCCGGGCCGTACCTACGGATGGCATCGCGCCGAGGTGTTCACCGCGGTGGCCAACGCCGTCCTGCTGATCGGGGTGGCGGCGATAATCCTGCGCGAAGCGATCGGTCGGATCGGTCATGCGCCCGAAGTGCCGGGGATTCCGATGATCGTAGTGGCGTTGGCCGGGCTGGCCACGAATGCGGTGGTGGCGCTGCTGCTGCGGTCGCACTCGGCGCAGAGCCTGGCCGTCAAGGGCGCCTACATGGAAGTGATCGCCGACACGGTCGGCAGCATCGGTGTGCTGATCGCCGGGGTGGTCACGATCACCACACACTGGCCCTATGCCGACGTGGTGGTCGCCGTTCTCGTCGCGCTGTGGGTGCTGCCGCGGGCATTGGCCCTGGCCGGCGGGGCATTGCGCATCCTGTCCGAATCGTCGCCCCGCCATATCGACGTCGACAAGCTGCGCGGCGCGCTGAGCGCCGTCGACGGTGTGACCGACGTGCACGATCTGCACGTCTGGACGCTGGTGCCGGGCAAGGACATGGTGACTGCGCACCTGACCAGCTCTGGTGACACGGCGCGGATACTCGGTGCGGCCCGGGCGATCCTTGCCGCACACGGATTGGGCCACGCCACCATCCAGGTGGAGCCGCCGGAGGCCGTCGGTGACTGCGTGGGCGGTTGCTGACCCGGCTCAGCTGAGCCCGAGCGCGGCGCGGGCGGCCGGATCGCAATCGTCAAGCAGATCCAGGCACCGGGTCTGCTCATCGGTTTCGCCGATGGCGTCGGCCGCCTTCGCCAGCGCGGCCACGCACCGCAGAAAACCGCGATTGGGCTCATGGGAATAGGGCACCGGCCCGAATCCCTTCCAACCATTGCGGCGCAGTTGGTCCAGGCCGCGGTGGTAGCCGGTGCGGGCGTAGGCGTAGGCGGTGATCGCCTTGTCGTCGTCAAGGGCTTCCTCGGCCAGTGCCGCCCAGGCCACCGAGGCCGACGGGTGTGCCGCGGCGACGACGGCCGGCTTCTCGTTGGCCTGCAGTTCGGCCTCGGCGTCGGTGTCGCCGGGCAACAGGATCGGATCCGGTCCCAGAAGATCATGCATGGGCGTCATGGGGTTATTGTGCCGTGCGACGCGGCCGCACCAAACCGGGTGCCGAGTCGCTAGGCTGCAATAGGTATTTCGACAGCGAAGAGGACAACAGCGCATATGCCGAATCCCCCAGGGCCTGACCGCGACCACAAGTCGAATACGCCGGGGTTCGATTCAGACGCCGTCGATCGAAGTGACGCGACCGACCCAGCGGAGTCCGACTCTGACGCCACCGAACAGGTCGCCACTCCCGACGACGATGCGATCGAGGGCTACCAGGCCGACCCGGCGACCGAGGTGATGGCCAAAGCGCAGCGTGAGCAGGAGACACCCAAACCGCACAGCGGGCGCGGTGAACGCCGCTTCACTGCCCCGGGTTTCGACGCCAAGGAGACGGCGGTCATCAATGCCGCCACTGAGCCGGCGACCGAGGTCTTCGATACGCACCACCCGCCGTCAGAGCCGACCGAAGCACCGCCGAGAACCGCTGTGCCGCAGCTGATTCCGCCCCGGCTGGGTGCCAAGTTGCGGCCGTCGACCCAGCGCAGCTGGGGTTGGGTGCTGGCGCTGATCCTGATCATCCTGGCGTTGGCGGCCGTCGCGGTGCTCGGCACCGTGCTGCTGACCCGCAACAACAAGAAGCCGAAGGCCTCACAAGAAGACCAGGTCCGCAGCACCATCCAAAGCTTCGATGTCGCGGTGCAGAAGGGCGACTTGTCCACGTTGCGCGGCATCACCTGCGGCAACATGCGCGACGACTACGTCAACTACGACGAGCGCGAATGGAGCGACACTTATCGTCGGGTCGCGGCTGCTAAGCAGTATCCGGTGGTCGCCAACATCGATCAGGTGGTCGTCAACGGAAACCACGCCGAGGCCAACGTGACGGCGTTCATGGCCTACGCCCCGCAGGTCCGCTCGACGCGCAGCTTCGATCTGCAGTACCGCGACGACCAGTGGAAGATCTGC
>DAIODV010000315.1:0-4681 GCA_036746615.1 Mycobacterium sp. | reverse complement strand
CGGACTACGTCGCCGAGGACAACATCATCGGCGGCAACGTGATCCTGTTCGGCGCCACCAGCGGCCAGGCGTTCCTGCGCGGCGTGGTCGGCGAGCGGTTCGCTGTGCGCAACTCCGGTGCCCACGCGGTGGTCGAAGGGGTCGGCGATCACGGCTGCGAGTACATGACCGGCGGCAAGGTTGTAATTTTGGGTCGCACTGGCCGCAACTTCGCGGCGGGCATGTCCGGCGGCGTCGCCTATGTCTATGACCCCGAACACGAATTTCCCGACAACCTCAACTCCGAGATGGTGGAACTGGAGGCACTCGACGATGACGACCTGGCCTGGTTGCACGGCATGATTCAGGCGCACGTCGATGCCACCGACTCCGCGATCGGAGCGCGCATCTTGAACGACTGGCCTGGCGAGCAGCGATGCTTCGTCAAGGTGATGCCCCGCGACTACAAGCGCGTGTTAGAGGCGATCGCCGAGGCCGAGCGCACCGGCGCCGACCCCGATGCAGCGATCATGGCGGCCGCCAGTGGCTGATCCGAAGGGCTTTTTGAAGTACACCCATCGCGAAACGCCGAAACGCCGACCAGTGGATTTACGGCTGCGCGACTGGCATGAGGTCTACGAAGACTTTCCGCACGAGACGCTGCAACAGCAGGCCACCCGATGCATGGACTGTGGGATTCCGTTCTGCCACAACGGTTGTCCACTGGGCAACCTGATACCGGAGTGGAATGACCTGACCCGCACCGGCCGTTGGCGCGATGCGATCGAACGCCTGCACGCGACCAACAACTTCCCGGACTTCACCGGTCGACTGTGCCCGGCGCCGTGCGAATCCGCGTGTGTGCTTGGGATCAACCAGGATCCGGTCACGATCAAGCAGATCGAGCTGGAGATCATCGACAACGCCTTCGACGAAGGCTGGGTGGTACCGCTGCCGCCGGATCAGCTCACCGGCAAGACCGTGGCTGTGGTGGGCTCAGGCCCCGCCGGTCTGGCGGCCGCGCAACAACTGACGCGAGCCGGTCACAAGGTGACGGTGTTCGAGCGCGCCGACCGCATCGGCGGGCTACTGCGCTACGGCATTCCCGAGTTCAAGATGGAAAAGCGCCACCTGGAGCGTCGGCTGGACCAGATGCGCGCCGAAGGCACCGAATTTCGCGCGGGCGTCAACGTCGGCGTCGACATCACCGCCGACCAGTTGCGGGCCGAGTTCGACGCGGTGGTTTTAGCCGGCGGCGCGACCGCTGCGCGCGATCTGCCGATCACCGGCCGTGAACTCAACGGCATCCATCAGGCGATGGAATACCTGCCCTGGTCTAACCGGGTGCAGGAGGGCGACGACGTGCTTGGCCCCGACCGTGAGCCTCCGATCACCGCAAAGGACAAGAAAGTCATCATCATCGGCGGCGGCGACACCGGCGCCGACTGCCTGGGAACCGCACACCGCCAGGGTGCGGCCAGCGTGCACCAATTCGAGATCATGCCGCGCCCGCCGGACACCCGGGCCCCGTCCACGCCGTGGCCGACCTACGAGCTGATGTTCCGGGTGTCCTCAGCGCACGAAGAAGGCGGCGAGCGGATGTTCTCGGTCAACACCGAGGAATTCGTGGGGCGAGACGGTCATGTCACCGGGTTGAAAGTGCACGAGGTGACGATGGAGGACGGCAAGTTCGTCAAGACCGAGGGCACCGATTTCGAAATCGAAGCCGATCTGGTGTTGTTGGCGATGGGATTCGTCGGCCCAGAGCAGCCCGGCCTGCTGACCGACCTGGGTGTCGAGTTCACCGATCGCGGTAATGTCGCGCGCGGCAACAACTTCGAGACCTCGGTGCCGGGTGTGTATGTCGCCGGTGACATGGGGCGAGGGCAGTCGTTAATCGTCTGGGCAATCGCCGAGGGCCGTGCGGCCGCGGCGGGCGTGGACCGGTTCCTGATGGGCCAGACCGCTCTGCCGGTGCCAATCGAGCCCACAGCCGCTCCGCAACGATAGTCACTATCGTCACACCAGCAACATTTGATAAATTGCTCGGCGCGTCTTACACTATTTGCCAGCTGTAGGGTGTCTAATAGCTGGATATGGGGCGCCGCGGGGGCGTGGTGCTCGGCCATGTTGACTACTCGCAGGAGTGAGCACCGTGCATATCAATCCAATGACCCGGTCACGGGTGGGGCGAATCGCCTGGTCATGGTTCCGGCATCCGGTCAAGAGCCGCGAATTCCCCGCCAAACATGAGCGCCTGGTGACCGCCGAGGAGCTGTTGCGCTTCGGCGTATAAGCATTAACTGCGGCGGTTTATTCGATAAAGCTGGCGTTTGCTCGCAGTAATCAACTTGTTATCTGAACGCTGTTAAGTGAGCAGCCCTGAATCCCGGATAGCTTCGGCGAGCGGTTCCAGTACGGCCGGGTCGTGCGGCTGCGCGATGTACACGATGCCCAGGTCCAGGCCTTCGGCGGCCAGGCCGGCGGCGTCCTCGACGACCTTGGCGTAATCGCGCTCTGGTTCCAGCCGGAGGTGGGCTGACAGCGTGATCTCCTTGGGATCGCGGCCGATGTCGGCGCAGTGGCCGTACAGGACGTCGCGCTTGTGGGCGAATTGCTCGGGTGTGCCGCCGACGAAGTTCCAGTGCTGCGCATAGCGAGCGGTGAGGCGCAGCGTGCGCTTCTCGCCGCTGCCGCCGATGCAGATCGGAGGATGCGGGCGCTGCGGGCCCTTGGGCTCGTTGCGAGCATCTTTGAGCTGGTAGTACTTGCCGTCGAAGTTGGTCGTCGGCTGGCTGAGCAGACTGGTCAGCACCTCGCAGGCCTCTTCGAGCCGGTCGAAGCGTTCCTTGATGCTGCCCAGCTCGATGCCGTAGGCGCCGGACTCCTCCTCGTTCCATCCGGCGCCGATGCCCAGCTCCAGACGGCCGTTGGAGATGACGTCAAGGGCGGCAGCCATATTGGCCAGCACAGCCGGGTGGCGGTAGTGGATGCCGGTGACCAACGTGCCCAGCCGCAGTCGATTTGTGGCTTGCGCCAACGCGGTCAGCGTCGTCCAGCCCTCTAAACAAGGCCCGGTGCTGTCAGTGAAGATCGGGTAGAAGTGGTCGAACGTCCATCCGGACTCGTAGACGTCGATACCGTCAGCTTCGGTCCAGACAGCGAGCATCTGCTCCCAAGTGGTGTCTTGCGGTGAGGTTTTGAACGCGAATCGCATTACACCGACACTAGCCGGTCGGCAGAAACCGACACCTAACTAGACTCGGCCGGACAATGAACTGGCATTTGGGCATCGACACCAGAATCACCCTGCTGGCTGCCGGGCTGATCTTTGTGCTCGCCCTCGTGCTTGGCGTGTGGAAGTACCAGCAGATCATGACGGCACCCGATCACCGCGCCCATCCCTATGTCGACATCGCGCACCGGGCGGCGTTGCTGTACTCGTTCGCGACTCTGCTAATCGCGGTGTTCGTCGAATTGAGCGCCTGGCCGACATGGCTGAATCTGACCGCAGCGGCGGTGCTGGTGTTCTTCTTCGTCGCTGCCATAGCGAGCTACATCAGCCACGGCATGCGGCGCGACACCGTCAACCAATTCGAAAACCCGAATCGGGCATTGCGAGCGGAGATGGCTGCGCTTATCGTCGGCGAAATCGGCGGCTTCGCGGTGCTGCTCGCCGGCTTCGTCGCCGGCCAGTTCTAGGCAGCGAGGCACACTGGAGCTATGGACCCGGTGATTGCGCTCCGACAGATCGCCTACTACAAGGACCGGGCGCGCGAAGACTCCCGGCGGGTGATGGCCTACCGCAACGCTGCCGACATTGTCGAGGCCCTCGACAACGCAGAGCGCGAGCGTCACGGCCAAGCCAACAGCTGGCAGTCGTTGCCGGGCATCGGGCCGAAAACCGCGAAGGTGATCGACCAAGCCTGGTCTGGGCGCGAACCCGATGCTCTGGTCGAATTACGCGCTGCCGCAGAGGATCTCGGTGGTGGCGAGATTCGCGCAGCATTGCGGGGCGACTTGCATCTGCATTCGAACTGGTCGGACGGCTCGGCTCCGATCGACGAGATGATGGCTACCGCGGCAGGCCTTGGCCATGAGTACTGTGCGCTGACCGACCACTCGCCGCGGCTGACCATCGCCAATGGGCTTTCACCGGAGCGGTTGCGTAAACAACTCGATGTGATCGACGGGCTGCGCGATCAATTCGCGTCGATGCGGATTCTGACCGGCATCGAGGTGGACATCCTCGACGACGGCAGCTTGGATCAAGAGCCGGAGCTGTTGGAGCGCCTCGACATCGTTGTGGCCAGCGTGCATTCGAAGCTGTCGATGGACGCCGAGTCGATGACGCGTCGGATGGTGCGCGCCGTCAGCAACGGCCACGCTGACGTTCTCGGGCACTGCACCGGCCGGTTGGTCGCCGGCAACCGCGGCATCCGGCCCGAGTCGAAGTTCGATGCCGAAGCGGTGTTCACCGCCTGCCGCGATCACGGCACCGCTGTGGAGATCAACTCGCGACCCGAGCGTCGCGACCCGCCAACGCGGCTGCTGAACCTTGCGCTGGAGATCGGGTGTGACTTCAGCATTGACACCGACGCGCACGCGCCGGGCCAGCTCGACTTCCTCGGCTACGGCGCCCAGCGCGCGCTTGATGCCGGCGTGCCGGCCGATCGGATCGTCAACACCTGGCCGGTCGACA
>DAIODV010000314.1:0-4706 GCA_036746615.1 Mycobacterium sp. | reverse complement strand
CCAGCGCCGACTTCTTGTTCGCGGCCTGGTTCTTGTGGATCACGCCCTTGCTGGCGGCCTTGTCGAGCTTGCGGCTGGTCGAGACCAGCAGTTCGGCGGCCTTGTCCTTCTCGCCGGCCTCGGCGGCCTCGCGGAACGCGCGGACAGCCGTGCGAAGCGACGACTTCACCGACTTGTTGCGCAGTCGGGCGCGCTCGTTGGTGCGGTTGCGCTTTTGCTGCGACTTGATGTTGGCCACGCGTCAATTCCTTCAAATCTCTAGCGGCTTGTGGTGTCACGGGTTGCCGCAGCGTCTCAGCGCTTGCGCGGCGACTGCTCAGGGTATCAGTCCGCGGTGCATTCCCCCAAAGCGGAGCCGCTTGGCCTGCAGAAACGGCGTTCGTGATGCAGCATGGCAAGGTGGCCCTTCGAACCGTGCCCGCCGAGACCAGGCGGCAGCCGCGTGGCGAGTCGCGGACGGCGAAGCGCTACGAGCGCATCTTCGACGGGTACAACACCGCAGGCAGCTACGCGGAGGCCTTCGATGAGATGTTCGACGGCCAGGGCAACGTCCGAGGCCCCTATAAGGGCATCTACGCCGAGCTCGCGCCGTCGGATGCCTCCGACCTCGAGGCCCGCGCCGAGGCACTGGGCCGGGCGTTCAGCGATCAGGGCATCACGTTCTCGCTGTCCGGCCAGGAGCGGCCGTTTCCGCTGGACCTGGTCCCGCGGGTGCTCTCGGCCGCGGAGTGGACGCGGTTAGAGCGCGGCATCACCCAGCGGGTCAAGGCCCTCGAGTGCTACCTCGACGACATCTACGGCGATCAGGAGATCCTGAACGACGGCGTGATCCCGCGTCGGCTGGTGACCTCCTGTGAGCACTTCTACCGGCAGGCCGCCGGAATCGTGCCACCCAACGGCGTGCGCATTCACGTCGCCGGCATCGACTTGATCCGCGACGAGCGCGGCAACTTCCGGGTCCTGGAGGACAACCTGCGTTCGCCGTCGGGGGTGTCCTATGTGATGGAGAACCGGCGCACGATGGCGCGGGTCTTTCCCAACTTGTTCGCCACCCACCGGGTGCGCGCCGTCGACGACTATGCCGCGCACCTGTTGCGCGCCCTTCGCAAATCGGCGGCCACTAACGAGGCCGACCCGACCGTCGTCGTGCTCACCCCGGGAGTGCACAACTCGGCCTACTTCGAGCATTCGCTGCTCGCCCGTCAGATGGGTGTCGAGCTGGTCGAAGGCCGCGACCTGTTCTGCCGCGACAACCAGGTCTACATGCGCACCACCGAAGGGGAGCGTCAGGTCGACGTCATCTACCGGCGCATCGACGACGCGTTTCTGGATCCGATGCAATTCCGCCCCGATTCGGTACTCGGCGTGGCGGGCCTGCTCAACGCCGCCCGAGCCGGCAACGTGGTGATTTCCAGCGCCGTCGGCAACGGGGTGGGCGACGACAAACTCGTCTACACCTATGTGCCCACGATCATCGAGTACTACCTCGGCGAGAAGCCGTTACTGGCCAATGTCGACACCTACCGGTGTTGGTTGGACGACGAACGCGAAGAAGTGCTCGATCGGGTCGCAGAATTGGTCATCAAACCGGTCGAGGGCGCCGGTGGTTACGGCATCGTCTTCGGTCCGGAGGCCTCCGACAAGGAATTGAACGCGATCAGTAAGAAGGTCCGCGACGATCCGCGCGGCTGGATCGCCCAACCGATGATGGAGCTCTCGACGGTCCCGACGAAGGTCGGCGACAAGCTGACACCGCGTTACGTCGATTTGCGACCGTTCGCGGTCAACGACGGCGACGATGTGTGGGTGTTGCCCGGCGGCCTGACCCGGGTGGCACTCGTCGAAGGATCGAGGGTGGTGAACTCCAGCCAGGGCGGTGGATCCAAGGACACCTGGGTGCTGGCCTCGCGCGCCTCAGTGGCCAACCGCGAGTTGGGCGCCGCTGAAATCGTGCGGTCGCTGCCCACCCCGGTCACGACGTCCAACGGCGACTCGGAAGCAGAAAACTCCACGCAACAGCAGCCAGCCCAACAGCAACAGCAGCAGGCGGTGATCCGCTGATGCTCGCCCGCAACGCCGAAGCGCTGTACTGGATCGGTCGTTACGTCGAGCGCGCCGACGACACCGCGCGCATCCTCGACGTCACCGTGCACCAACTGCTGGAGGATTCCAGCGTCGATCCCGACCACACCTCGCGAGTGCTGTTGCACGTGTTGGGAATTGAGCCACCCGACGCCAAATTGGACGTCTGGTCGCTGGCTGACCTGGTGGCATTTCGCCGCAACACCCCCGGCGGTTGCTCGATCGTCGACGCCATTTCAGCCGCGCGGGAAAACGCGAGATCTGCCCGAGAGGTCACGTCCACCGAGACGTGGGAATGCCTCAACACCACCTACAACGCACTGGGTGAACGCGTGCGTGCCGCCAAACGCCTTGGCCCGCATGAGTTTTTATCGTTCATCGAGGGACGTGCCGCAATGTTCGCCGGGCTCGCCGATTCGACCCTGTCCCGCGACGACGGGTACCGCTTCCTGATGCTTGGCCGCGCGATCGAGCGGGTGGACATGACGGTGCGGTTGTTGCTGTCGCGGGTAGGCGACAGCGCCTCCTCACCGGCGTGGGTCACGGTCCTGCGCTCGGCGGGCGCACACGACACCTATCTGAGGACCTATCGCGGTGTGTTGGACGCCACCCGGGTTGTCGAGTTCATCTTGCTCGACCGGCTGTTTCCACGGTCGGTGTTCTTCTCGTTGAAGATGGCCGAGCACAACCTCGACGAACTGCTGCACCATCCGCACAGCCGGATCGGTACCACCGCTGAAGCGCAGCGGGTGCTCGGGCAGGCCCGCAGTGAACTCGAATTCGTGGAGCCGGGCGTGCTGCTCGAATCGCTGGAGATGCGGCTGGCCAGCTTGCAGGAAACCTGTTATGACGTCGGAGAAGCATTGGCAGTTCAGTACTTTCACGCCGTACCGTGGGTCGCCTGGTCCGACGCCGCCTACCGTGATCCGCTGCCGGCAAAACAGGGGAAGACCTGATGTGGCGGGTGCGGGTGCTACACGCCACCGGATACGCCTATCCGTCGCCGGCGACGGCCTCCTACAACGAAGCCCGGCTCACGCCGCGGTCGGACACCCGGCAGAATCTGGTCGTCAACCGCATCGAAACGGTCCCGGCGACCCGGTCCTACCGCTACATCGACTATTGGGGCACGGCGGTCACGGCGTTCGACTTGCATGCGCCGCACACCGAGTTGACCGTCACGGCGTCGTCGGTCGTGGAGACCGATCGCGCCGAGCCGCCGACAGAAAAAGTCACTTGGGCCGAGTTGCACAGCGAATCGGTGCTCGACCGATTCGATGAGGTGCTCCGTCCAACCGAATACACGCCCGCAAGCAAACGTATTGCGGCCGTCGGTAAGCGGATTGCCAAATACCACGAGCCTGCTGAAGCCGTCGCCGCCGCCGCCGACTGGGTGCGCAGCGAGTTGGACTACGTTCGGGGCACCACCGGTGTGCATTCGTCTGGCCTCGACGCGCTACGCGAGGGCAAAGGCGTCTGCCAGGATTTCGTGCACCTTTCGCTAATTGTGTTGCGCAGCATGGGCATCCCGTCGCGTTATGTATCGGGTTATCACCATCCTGACTCCGATGCGGTGGTGGGAGACACCGTCGACGGGCAAAGCCATGCCTGGATCCAGGCCTGGACGGGCAGTTGGTGGGATCTCGACCCGACCAATGACAGCGAGATCACCGAGCAGTACGTCAGCGTCGGCGTCGGCCGCGACTACTCCGATGTGTCTCCGCTGAAAGGCATCTACTCCGGCCAGGGCGCCACCGACCTCGACGTCGTCGTCGAAATCACCCGACTCGCATAGCGGTGGCATCTTGATGCCTGCACCTGACACTAAAATGTCGCTATGCGCACGACGATCCGTATCGATGACGAGCTCTACCGCGAAGTGAAGGCGAAGGCGGCTCGGTCCGGACGCACGGTTGCTGCGGTCCTTGAAGACGCCGTGCGACGGGGACTCAATCCAGTTGAGCAGCGGTCATCGCGGCGTTACCGGGTCCGGCCGATCGGCAAAGGAGGGCTTCGGCCCGGAGTCGACCTCTCGTCCAACTCTGCTCTCGCCGAGGTGCTGGACGAAGGTGCGTCGGTGGATGCTCTGCGTTGACGCCAACGTGCTTGTATATGCACACCGAAATGACGTCACAAGGCGACTTAGCTCAACGCCGACCGCGGCTTCGCACGCTTTTCGCGACTGCGGTGGAGTCACCCGCTGGATATCTAGCATGAAAGATTCGCCTTCGGGCAGAAGCGTGCAACGCCAACGTGGAGGATCGCCCCTTGCTCTCGTCGCCGCGCTTTGCCTCGCGCTGCTCGTCGGCGGCCTGGCGATCGGAGTTGCGATCGGCGGCGTGATGCCGCTGCCGTATGGACCAGTCGCCGCAATCCAGCACTACGTCCGCGCCGAGCCGGTTGCAGTCCAGGTGATCGCCGTCGCGGTGTTCGCATCGTCTGTGCCGTTGGCCGTCTACGCCGCGATGGCTGGCGCCCGGTTGCGCGAACTCGGCGTCGCCGCCCCTGCCGCGGCAATCGCGTTGGCGGGCGGAATCTTGGCGGCCGGCTCGTTGGGTCTGACCGGTTTGATGGGCTGGACGTTATCGCGGCCGGAGATCAGCGCCGACGCCGCGTTGGTTCGG
>DAIODV010000313.1:0-4711 GCA_036746615.1 Mycobacterium sp. | reverse complement strand
GCGTGCACGAGGTTCTTGGTGCCCTCCACGTTGACGGCGTAACTGCGCTGGCGATACTCGTCGCTGACCGACTTTCCGCCCATCAGGTCGATAACCGCGGCGGTGTGGAAGACGGTGTCGATTCCGTCTACCGCGGCCGCCACCGTGGCCGGGTCGCAAATGTCGCCTTCCAGCACCTCCAGCCTCGAGTGGGCGGGCAGCGGAGAGGGCACGCGATCAAAGGACCGAACCTGGTAGCCGCGGTCGAGCAGGGTCGTCACCAGATTGGCGCCGACAAACCCCGAGCCGCCGGTGACCAGGACGCGGCCGAGTTCAGTGGTCAGCGATGAATCACCCATGCGGCCGAGGATAACTGAAACGTGTTCCAGTCTCGACTATGAACTGTCCAACTGGTTTCCGTTTCAAGAATCTTCCTGATCGCTGGCCGCCAGCGCATCGGCGATTCGCTTACGTGCTCCAGCTAAGTGCTCTTCGCATCGTTTTGCCAGCTGTTCACCTCTTTCCCACAATTCTAGCGATGCGTCGAGGTCCAGCCCGCCCTGCTCGAGAAGCCGCACGACCTCGATCAGCTCATCTCGGCATTTTTCATACCCGAGATGACTAATAGGTGTAGCCTCTTCGGACTGCTCAGACCCCATCAGTTCGTCCTTCGCTGGTCGCTGCTACCGAGCCGTCGGCAACCCGCACCCGCAGCTTGGTGCCGGCTGGGGCGTCGTCGGTTGACCGCAGCACTGCGGATGAGCCCGACGACGAGACCGTCTGCACCACCGCGTAGCCGCGCGCCAGGGTGGCCGCCGGACCCAACGTAGCCAGGCGGGCGGACAAGTGACCGACGCGTTCGGCCTCGACATCGATCAGCCGCCCGATGTCGCGGCGAACCGCGGACCGTGCGCGGTGAATCTCCTCAGCACGCGCCATCAGCGCGGCCAACGGCTCGGCGAGTACCGGGCGGCTGCGCAACTGCGCAAGCGCACGCTGTTCGCGAGCCACCCAGTTGCGCAATGCCTGCGCGCTGCGGCGGCGCAGGTCGTCGAGCAAGTGTTGTTCGGCCGCGGTGTCCGGGACGATCTGTTTGGCGGCATCGGTGGGCGTGGCAGCACGCACATCCGCGACGAGGTCGCACAGCGGGTTGTCCGGCTCATGACCGACTGCGCTGACCACCGGGGTGCGGCAGGCGGCGATCGCACGGCACAGTGTTTCGTCGGAGAACGGCAGTAGATCCTCGACGCTGCCGCCGCCGCGGGCGACCACGATCACGTCGACGTCGGGGTCAGCGTCCAATTCGCGTAGCGCCTCGACGATTTGGGCGACGGCGCTGGGACCCTGCACGGCGGTGTTGCGGACCGCAAACTGCACCGCGGGCCAGCGCGCGGCGGCCACCGTGGTGACGTCGCGCTCGGCGGCGCTGGCCCGACCGGTGATCAGCCCGACCGTCGCGGGGAGGAACGGGATCGGCCGCTTGAGCCGCGGGTCGAACAGGCCCTCGGCGTCCAGCAGTCGTCGTAACCGCTCGATGCGGGCCAGCAATTCGCCGATTCCCACGGCGCGTATCTCGGATAGGCGCAACGTCAGTGTGCCGCGTCCGGTGAAGAAGTTCGGTTTGCCGCACACCACGACCTGAACACCCTCGACGAGCTTGACCGGCGCGCGTTCCACCAAATCCCTTGGGGCAGTTACAGTTAGCGACATGTCGGCGGCAGGGTCGCGCAGCACCATGAACACCGTCTTGATGCCGGGCCGGATGTTGATTTGGGTCAACTGGCCTTCGACCCACACCGTGCCCAGCTTGTCGATCCAGCCCGCGATCCGGATGGCTACCGCGCGAACCGGGTAAGGATTCTCCGCCGAATTCGCCGGCCGAGCCGGCATCGCTTCGGTCACCTTGCCGTCGCGCGGGTGATCCTGTTGGCGAGCAGCGTCTGGAACGGTGCACGCGCCTTGGTGGCTTCTTCGTAGGCCAGCAGCGCCTCGAGCTCGTCGACATCGAGGGATTGCAGCCTGGCCCGCAGCTGGGCGAGCGTCAGCGTTTCGTAGTCGAGCTCGTCGGCCACGGCCGGCGCAGCGACGGATTTCGTGGCCGGTTTCTTCCCGTGCGAGATCGGCCGCGTAGGGGGATCGGTCGACCCGTCGGGCGCGGTGTAGAGCGCAAACCGTCCTTCGCCGCGGCGCTCGGCATCGGCGGGGTCGACCGCCGAGCCCAACGCGTCGGCCTTGTCCCCACCTAAGTCGTCGCTGATGTCCTCGTCAAAGGTCGCCCACTCGGGCTGCTCCTCCTTGGGCGGGAAAATGCTCTCCAGCGTGGAGTCGCCCTTGATCACCAACTCGGCCATGTTCTGCTGGAACCGCATCACGATGTGCGCGGCCTGGCTGGCCAGTGTCATCGGATACATCAGGATGGTTTTCGGCAGCTTGATCGTCTCCTCGACGGCGAATGTCGCCGCACCGACCAGCAGCCGGACCCCATACGGTGCAGTAGCCATGCGTCCCAGCCTGCCTTACGCAGCGGTGAAGGCCAAGCTGGCCCGGACGTGTCGGCAGTAAGTAACCTGGTTGGCATGCCGCCAACCGTCAACATCGGGATCCCGGGCGCCACCAGCTCGGCGGTCGAGCCGGTGACCGGCAAGCGGGTGCTGCTGGCCGAGCCGCGCGGGTATTGCGCGGGCGTCGACCGGGCCGTCGAGACAGTCGAGCGCGCGCTGGAAAAGCACGGCCCACCGGTCTACGTCCGGCACGAGATCGTGCACAACCGACATGTGGTCGACACCTTGGCCAATGCCGGGGCAATTTTCGTCGACGAGACCGACGAAGTGCCCGAGGGCGCGATCGTGGTTTTCTCCGCCCACGGCGTCGCACCGACCGTGCACGCGTCGGCGGCCGAACGGTCGCTGCGCGTCATCGACGCCACCTGCCCGCTGGTCACCAAGGTGCACAACGAGGCAAAGCGGTTTGCCCGCGACGACTACGACATCCTGCTCATCGGCCATGAGGGCCACGAAGAAGTGGTCGGCACCGCCGGCGAAGCCCCCGACCATGTGCAGCTGGTCGACGGGCCCGGCGCCGTCGACCGTGTGACGGTTCGCGACGAGAACAAAGTCGTCTGGCTATCGCAGACCACGCTGTCGGTCGACGAGACCATGGAGACCGTGCAGCGACTGCGCGTGCGCTTCCCGAAACTGCAGGACCCGCCGAGCGACGACATCTGCTACGCAACGCAGAATCGGCAGGTCGCGGTCAAGGCGATGGCGCCCGAGTGCCAGTTGGTGATTGTCGTCGGCTCGCGCAATTCGTCGAACTCCGTGCGGCTGGTCGAGGTCGCCCTGGGCGCGGGGTCGGCGGCCGCGCATCTGGTGGACTACGCGGGCGATATCGATCCGGAGTGGCTGGACGGCGTGACGACGATCGGGGTCACCTCCGGTGCATCGGTGCCGGACGTGCTGGTGCGCGGTGTGCTGGAGCGGCTGGCGGAGTACGGCTACGACGTGGTGCAGCCCGTCACAACGGCTAACGAGACGCTGGTGTTCGCCTTACCGAGAGAGATTCGGCCCAACCGGCGCGAGGGCTAAACGTCGCCAGGCTCGCGCGAGCGCCGGGGACGTGACGGGGGTTCCCCGCGGGTCTCGTCGGCCGGGTCCGAGCGATATCGGACCTGTGAGATCGGGTGGTGCGTCGCGGTCGCGCCAGATGCACCGTTCGGCACCGGCCTGCGACGCGGCTCGACGGGATCGTAGGGATCGATCGGCTCGTACGGGTCGAAGCGGCTGCCGCGACGGGCCGGTTGAGTGCGGCGGCTATGCGGGTCGCGGCGGGTTTCCCGAGACGGGCGACCCCGCAGGTCCGGATCGCGAGGCACGCGGCCGCGGCGGGGTGGCTCCGGGCCGTCGACCTCTCGGGTGCGCGTCGGCCGTCCACGTCGGGCCCGCTCAAGCCTCGGATCGGCCGCTTCGTCCAGCGGCGGGCGGGGACGCCGGGTGCGCGACGGCGCCGGACGCTTGGCTGTCCTTCTGGCGTCGGCCGATCGCTCCGGCTTTACCGAACGGCGGACGGCGTGGGCGCGTTTCGCGGCTTTGTCATCGGCGGGTTCCCGCTTGGCGCCCACCAACATCGACGCCAGCCTGCCCATCAGTCCGGCCGGCGCTTCGTCGTCGCTCGGCGTATCGGCTTCGGGCTTCGTGACCGGGCGGATCACCATGTCCAACAGCCAGCGGACGATGCCGATAACCAGCACGCCGCCTGAGGTGAACAGCATCAGCGGGAAGCGCTCGATCAGCGGATAGCCACAGTTGATCAGCAGGTCTTTGAGGCCGGTGAATTTGGCGCCGTGAAACAGCCAGTACGCCCCGGGCACGGCGCAGAACAAGATCAGCGGCGGCTGGATGACCGCGGTGAAGACACTGGACTGGCGCACCGCAAGCACCGCAGCCACGCAACCGGCCACGTACAGCGCAGCAAAGACGGTGGTCAGCTCCTTGCCCGAGCCGGCGTCGAAGGCGAAGCCCGCCGCGGTGCAGGTGACAGCGACAACCACGGCGGCCCACCAGGGCACGCCAGAAATTGTGGGGATTATCGAGCGGTGATCTGATGCCACCGCCGACCGCGTCCGCTGTGCTGACACATGTCGACCGTACCGGCTCGGGGCCGAAAGGCTGGTAAAGACCTTGTTAGCAGGCTGTGGGCGTGCCATATTGCGCGCTTGCGATCGCCCCTACACTTA
>DAIODV010000312.1:0-4740 GCA_036746615.1 Mycobacterium sp. | reverse complement strand
TCAGCCACCCCGACCGGGTGGGGGCGGGCCTCTTGCTGGCGGTCGGCGCGCGCGCGACCGCCGACCAGATCGGCACACAGTGCACTCAGATCGCGGCCATCAAAGCCGACCCGCACTGGCAGGGCGGTGATTACTACCGGACCGGGCGCAGCCCGGATGCCGGACTGCACATCGCCCGCCGCTTCGCGCACCTGACCTACCGCGGCGAGGTCGAGCTGGACACCCGGTTTGCCAACGACGCGCAGCACGAAGAAGACCCGACGGCGGGCGGGCGCTACGCGGTGCAGAGCTACCTGGAACACCAGGGCAGCAAGCTGGTGTCGCGGTTCGACGCCGGTAGCTATGTCGTGCTCACCGAGGCACTGTCTCGTCATGACGTCGGCCGCGACCGCGGCGGCGTCGCTGCGGCCCTGCGAGGCTGTCCGGTGCCGGTGGTGGTCGGCGGCATCACCTCCGACCGGCTGTACCCGCTGCGCCTGCAGGAGGAACTGGCCGAGCTGCTGCCCGGATGTAACGAACTGCAGATCGTCGACTCGATCTTCGGGCACGACGGCTTCCTGGTGGAAACCGAAGCCGTTGGCAAACTCGTGCGGCAGACACTCGACCTGGCGTGTCCGCAGTGACTCAGTCCCGGCAGGACCGCTCATTGTCATTTGGCTCTGAGGCGGCCGCGTACGAGCGGGGCCGGCCGTCATATCCACCGGAGGCGATCGATTGGCTGCTGCCGGCCGCGGCTCGTGACGTGCTGGATCTCGGTGCCGGCACTGGCAAGCTGACCGCCCGGCTGGTGGAGCGGGGGCTGGACGTGGTCGCCGTCGACCCCATCGCCGAAATGCTGGAGATGCTGCGCAAGTCGCTGCCGGACACACCGGCGCTGCTCGGCACGGCCGAGGAAATTCCGCTGGCAGACAACAGTGTTGATGCGGTTCTCGTCGCACAGGCGTGGCACTGGTTCAACCCCGAGCGAGCGATTCCCGAAGTGGCGAGGGTGCTGCGGCCGGGCGGACTGCTGGGCTTGGTGTGGAATACCCGTGACGAGCGGCTCGGCTGGGTCCGCGAATTGGGAGACATCATCGGCCGCGACGGCGATCCGGTCCGCGACAGGGTGACACTGCCTGACCCGTTCACGGGCGTGCAGCGTCATCAAGTCGAGTGGACGAATTACCTTACGCCACAAGCATTGATCGACTTGGTGGCTTCTCGCAGCTACTGCATTACCTCGCCGACTCAAGTGCGCACAAAAACGCTGGACCAGGTACGCGAGTTGCTGGCAACCCATCCGGCGTTGGCGAACGCCGGAGGCCTGGCACTGCCCTACGTCACGGTCTGCGTGCGCGCGACACTGTCTTAGGTCTGCGTCAGAAGTTGAGTCCGGAGAACATGATTCGGCCGGGGTCATATTTCTGCCGTACAGCGCTGAGCCGCGAGAGGTTCGAGCCGAAGTACCGCGCCGGCGGCTGGTTTGCCTCGATGTAGTTCACATAGCCGCCAACGGAATACGGCCGCACCGCCTGGTGCGCAGCACCCAACCAGTTTGTCGCCGCCGCCGGGTCGCCGGTTTCGACGTACCACTGCACCAACGCAGACTGCTGACGCCACGGGAACGCGGTGGCCCCGGGCGCCACACTGGCCAGAGCGCCATCGAGGGCATGCATGATCGCCAACATGCGACCCGCGCCACGCGGAAAAGCCTCGACCGCTGCGGCGATCCCCTGGGCAGCGGCCGGCGTGATCATCGTGAAGACATCGGATCCGCCGACATATCCGAGCGGTGACGGGTTGAGGTTGCCGACGGCCAGATAATTCACCAGGTCCAAATAGTTGAACGTGTGGTTCTCGGTCCCGGTCGGTTGCAGACCGACGGCCGCCGTGATGGCGTTTCCGACGCTGCTACCCGACCCAGCCGGGCAGGTCGCAAGGATGCGACAGTGCGTGCCCATCCCATCGACCGTGGCGTCCGCCAACGCCCAGCTGCTCCTATCGGCGGTCCGCAGCCAGTTCTGCCAGCCGACCAGAACCTGGGCGAACGACTGCGGCGGGAAATTGAGGTTCACCACGTCGACGTCACTGGTGGGGAAGGTGGCAAAGGTCAGCGAGGTCGTCACCCCGAAGTTGCCGCCACCGCCGCCGCGTAATGCCCAGAACAGGTCGGGATTGTCGGCTGCCGACGCGGTGACCGCCTGGCCGCTGGGCAGTACCACCGACGCGGATCTCAACGCGTCGCACATCAGGCCCGCGTGGCGGGAATGAGCGCCCAGTCCGCCGCCGAGCGCATGTCCCGAGGCGCCGACGGATGGGCAGGTGCCCGTGGGGATCCCCCGTCCGGCAGCGGCCAGCGATTGGTGCATCGCATACAAACTTGTCGCGGGAGTTACGGTGACCTGGCCGGTGGCAGCGTCGTAATTGACTCCTCCGGGCAGCTGACGCAAGTCGAGCACCATGGTTCCGTTGGCCGTGGATGCGCCCACATATGAGTGCCCGCCACTGCGCGGAGCGACCTTGAGGCGCTGCGCCGCAGCGAATGCCATCGCCTTCTGCACGTCCGACGCCGACGTCGGGACGACGATCACTGCCGGCGTTGAGGAGTTGTAGTTGGTGTTGAAAACCTGTTTGGCCGTTGCGAATTGCGGGCCGTTGTCCGGTCCTATTACTTGTCCGCCGATCGCGGAAGCAAGCGGGCCCCACCCGGAGGCAATCGGCTCGGCGCTGCCGCGGCCCCATCCGACTCGTCCCGATCCAAAAACGGCGCCGACGGCTAACGCTCCGACGGCACCCCGCAGAAAGGTCTGGCGCGAAATGTCACGCGTCACGTCCCGCATTCTCGATCAACCAAGCCGCGGTGCCTCACGACGTGTCGCGGGATGGCTAAAACGTGCGCAAACCTTGACCTCGCCGTGTTGTGCACGTGACAGCTATAAACGAGAGTTCGTCGCATGACGATTTGGCGGTTGAGCAATCAACCACTGGCGGTTCGTGCGTTGCTCGCTGCCGGCTGTGCGATTACCGCGGCCGTAGCACTTTCGGCGCATTCCGAGGCAGACCCAAACGACGACAACTTCATCGACGCACTGAGCCACGCCGGCATCGAGTACGGCGAACCAGGAAACGCGATGGCCGTAGGCCAGTCCATTTGCCCCATGCTGGCCCAACCGGGCGGCAGCTTTGCCGCTGCCGCGTCGGGCGTCGCGCACCGCGGGATGTCACCGCAGATAGCCCAGATGTTCACCACGATCGCGATCCAGACCTACTGCCCGGAAGAGATGGCAAACGTCCTCGGCGGCAATGTATCTGGCCTGCAACAGCTCCCGGGCATGTCAGGCATGATCCCAGGGATCTAACGGGTACCCAGCGGGTCGATCGTCCAGGCGATGTAGACCATTCCCGCCGCAACCATCGCCATCGTCGTGAAGTCAATTCCCTTGCTGCGCAGCACTAGAAGCCCAGCGCGGTCTTCGGTGAGCGCCAGCCGCAGCACGGCGGCGACCCCCACACCGATGCCGATCAACAATGCGCCGCGGCGCCAGAAGTTCGCCGCCGCAAGCCCGAACGCCACGGCGAAGATCAACATCACCGTCACGATCGGCCACTGCGAACGCAACAGGCTCATTGCGCTTCGGCCAACTCGACGACATTGGTCAACAAGAACGCGCGAGTCAGCGGGCCGACGCCACCGGGGTTCGGCGACACCTGACCGGCGACCTCCCACACATCCGGGTGCACGTCACCGACCAGCCCATCGGCGGTGCGGCTGACACCGACATCGACAACCGCGGCACCGGGCCGCACCATGTCCGCGGTCAGCATGTGCGGGACGCCGACAGCCGCCACGACGATGTCCGCTTGCCGGGTCAACGCGGGCAGATCACGAGTTCCGGTGTGGCACAGCGTCACCGTGGCGTTCTCTGAGCGGCGCGTCAGTATCAGCCCCAGCGGACGACCGACGGTGACGCCGCGACCGAGGACCACGACGTGCGCGCCGGCGCTGTCGACCTCAAAGCGCCGCAACAGGTGGACGATGCCGCGCGCGGTGCACGGCAGCGGCGCCGGGGTACCGAGCACCAGCCGGCCAAGATTGGTCGGATGCAACCCGTCGGCGTCCTTGTCCGGGCCGACGCGCTCTAGCGCGGCGTTCTCGTCGAGCTGCTTCGGTAGCGGCAACTGCACGATGTAGCCGGTGCACTCGGGGTTGGCGTTGAGTTCGTCGATGGTCTCGTTGAGCTTGGCCTGGCTGATATCGGCGGGCAGGTCGCGGCGCAGCGAGGTGATGCCGACCTTGGCGCAGTCGGCATGCTTTCCGCGCACATAGGCCTGCGACCCCGGGTCGTCGCCGACCAGGATCGTGCCTAGGCCCGGTGTCCGTCCTGCAGCTGTCAATGCCGCGACCCGTTGCTTCAGGTCGACGAAAATCTCGTCGCGCGTGACTTTGCCGTCCAACGTGATTGCGCCCACGTCTGACAGTCTGGCACGCTCCGGGGTATGTCGAGCCCTCCGGACGTGCTGAGCCCCGCCAAGCTGGGCCCGATCACCCTGCGTAACCGCATCATCAAGTCCGCAACCTTCGAGGCGCGCACACCCGACGCATTGGTCAGCGACGACCTCATCGAGTATCACCGGCTGCCCGCCGCCGGCGGGGTGGGCATGACCACGGTCGCCTACTGCGCGGTCTCCCAGGGTGGCCGCACCGAAGGCAACGGAATCTGGATGCGGCCGGAGGCAGTGCCCGGATTCCGCCGGCTCACC
>DAIODV010000311.1:2377-4762 GCA_036746615.1 Mycobacterium sp. | reverse complement strand
AGCAGTTCGCCGACGAGCTGACCCCGGGCATCAACCTCGGGCTGATCGCCTATGCCGGGACAGCGACGGTCCTGGTACAACCTACGACCAACCGGGACGCCACCAAAGCTGCCCTGGACAAGTTGCAGTTCGCCGACCGCACCGCCACCGGGGAGGGCATTTTCACGGCTCTGCAGGCCATCGCCACCGTCGGCGCGGTGATCGGCGGCGGCGACACCCCGCCGCCGGCGCGGATCGTGTTGTTCTCCGACGGCAAGGAGACGATGCCGACCAACCCGGACAACCCCAAGGGTGCGTTCACCGCGGCACGCACCGCCAAGGACCAAGGCGTGCCGATCTCGACCATCTCTTTCGGCACCCCCTACGGCTTCGTCGAAATCAACGGCCAACGCCAGCCGGTTCCGGTCGACGACAGCACGATGAAGAAGGTGGCCGAGCTTTCGGGCGGCAACCATTACGGTGCGTCGAATCTGCAGGAGCTCAAGGAGGTCTACGCGTCTCTGCAGCAGCAGATTGGTTACGAGACGATCCGCGGCGACGCCAGCGTCGGGTGGCTGCGGCTGGGTTCGCTGGTCTTGGCACTGGCCGGGCTGGCGGCCCTGCTGATCAATCGCCGACTGCCGACGTAATCCCGTCCGCCGAGTGGCCAGTTAACGCACGTCTTCGGCCGAAAAGCGTGTCATAAGTGGCCACTCGGCGCAGGGTGGATTTCAGCTCCGCCGCAGCGAGACGCTAAGTTGGCCGGGTGACTGACACAGCCACCGAAAGTGCTGCCGACTACCGCAGACCCGCATTCGTATCCCGTTCAGTCCTGGTGACGGGTGGAAACCGGGGGATCGGTCTGGCGATCGCACAGCGGCTGGCCGCCGACGGCCACAAGGTAGCGGTCACACACCGCGGATCAGGGGCGCCCGAGGGGCTGTTCGGCGTCGTGTGTGACGTCACCGACAACGACGCCGTCGATCGCGCCTTCAAAGAGGTCGAGGAACACCAGGGTCCGGTCGAGGTGCTGGTGTCCAACGCCGGCATCTCCAAGGACGCATTCCTCATCCGGATGACCGAGGAGCGGTTCGAGCAGGTCATCAACGCCAACCTCACCGGGGCGTTCCGGGTGACCCAGCGCGCCGCGCGCAGCATGCAGAAGAAGCGGTTCGGCCGGATCATCTACATCGGCTCGGTCTCCGGCAGCTGGGGCATCGGCAACCAGTCCAACTACGCGGCCGCCAAAGCCGGCCTGATCGGCATGGCCCGCTCGATCTCCCGCGAGCTGTCTAAGGCCGGGGTGACCGCGAATGTCGTGGCCCCCGGCTACATCGACACCGAGATGACCCGCTCGCTGGATGAGCGGATCCAAGCGGGGGCACTTGAATTCATCCCGGCCAAACGGGTCGGCACCGCCGCCGAGGTCGCCGGCGTGGTCAGCTTCCTGGCGTCCGAGGATGCCAGCTACATCGCCGGCGCGGTCATCCCGGTCGACGGCGGCATGGGTATGGGCCACTGATTTCAGTGACGATCTAAGGACGGACATGGCAGGACTGCTTGAAGGCAAACGGATTCTGGTCAGCGGGATCATCACCGACGCGTCGATTGCGTTTCACATCGCAAAGGTGGCCCAGGAAGCCGGGGCGCAGTTGGTGCTGACCGGGTTTGACCGGTTGAGGCTGATCCAGCGCATCGCCGACCGGCTGCCGGAGAAGGCCCCGCTGGTCGAGCTCGACGTGCAGAACGAGAAGCACCTCGACACCCTGGCCGAGCGGGTGACGGCCGAGATCGGCGAGGGCAACAAGCTTGACGGCGTGGTGCATTCGATCGGCTTCATGCCGCAGACCGGGATGGGCATCAACCCGTTCTTCGACGCGCCCTACGAGGACGTCTCCAAGGGCATTCACATCTCGGCGTATTCGTATGCGTCGCTGGCCAAGGCGCTGCTACCGATCATGAATCCCGGGGGTTCTATCGTCGGAATGGACTTCGACCCAACTCGGGCGATGCCGGCCTACAACTGGATGACGGTGGCCAAGAGTGCGCTGGAATCAGTCAACCGGTTCGTGGCACGCGAAGCCGGTAAATTCGGCGTCCGGTCGAATCTGGTTGCCGCAGGCCCGATCCGAACGCTGGCGATGAGTGCGATCGTGGGTGGCGCGCTCGGCGACGAGGCCGGCGCACAGATGCAGCTGCTTGAAGAGGGCTGGGACCAGCGCGCTCCAATCGGCTGGAACATGAAGGACCCCACGCCGGTCGCGAAGACCGTGTGCGCCCTGCTTTCCGAATGGCTGCCGGCGACCACCGGGACGATCATCTACGCCGACGGCGGCGCCAGCACTCAATTGCTTTAACACGTAATGGAATTCGACGCGGTCCTGCTGCTGTCGTTCGGCGGACCCG
>DAIODV010000311.1:0-2339 GCA_036746615.1 Mycobacterium sp. | reverse complement strand
AAGGCCGTTCCTGGAGAACGTCACTCGCGGCCGCAATGTGCCACCGGAGCGCCTCGACCACGTCGCAGCCCACTACCTGCACTTCGGTGGGGTTTCGCCGATCAATCAGATCAACCGCGAGCTGATTACCCAACTGCAAGCAGCACAGGACCTGCCAGTCTATTTCGGTAACCGCAACTGGGAACCCTACGTCGAAAATGCCGTCGCGGCCATGCGCGACAACGGTGTTCGCCGCGCAGCGGTGTTCACCACGTCAGCCTGGAGCGGTTACTCAAGCTGCACACAGTATGTCGAGGACATCGCCCGGGCCCGCCGCACAGCCGGGCCCGGCGCACCCGAATTGGTCAAACTGCGGCCGTACTTCGATCATCCGCGTTTCGTGGAGATGTTCGCCGACAGCATCGCAGCTGCGGCGCAGACGGTGCCCGCGGACGCGCGGCTGGTGTTCACCGCACACTCGATTCCGGTGGCCGCCGACCAGCGCTGCGGGCCGCAGCTGTATAGCCGCCAAGTGCATTACGCGGCAAGGCTGGTCGCAGCGGCGGCCGGATACCGCGATTTCGACGTGGTCTGGCAGTCGCGATCGGGTCCGCCGCAAGTTCCATGGCTGGAACCTGATGTCGCTGATCATCTTTCGGCGTTGGCCGCCGCGGGGACCAAAGCCGTGATCATCTGCCCAATCGGATTTGTCTCTGACCACATCGAGGTGGTGTGGGACCTCGACAACGAGTTACGCGCGCAAGCCGACGCAGCGGGCATTGCGTTCGCGCGGGCCAGTACACCCAACGCCGATCCACGATTCGCGCGGATGGCCGTGGACCTGATCGACGAATTGCGCTATGGCCGTGCGCCTGCCCGAGCCAGCGGACCCGATCCGGTACCGGGCTGCGCGGCAAGCATCAACGGCCAGCCGTGCCGTCCACCGCACTGTGCGGCCGAGGAAGACTAGGCACGCCAGGCGGCGTACAGAATCGCGCTGAGCGCAGCCATTCTCGCCGACCGCACCACAGCGGCCAACGGGCGAAGCGCGTCGGTGGCGATCTGTGCCTCCGACAACGACTGCGTCCCGATCCGGGTCAGCCCCGCGCTGACCGCGATGATCGCGTCGACGTGTGCCGCGTTCTCCAACACGCGCAGGGCACGCGACGGCGCAGGCTCGGGAACCTGGTGCTGCCGCGCGGATTCCATCAATTGCTCGACGAGTCCGCGGGGATCGTCGATGTCGGCACCCGCGGATCCCAGCCCGATGGCGGTCAGCGCGTCGGCGGCTGAACGCACCGCCAGGCGCAGGGCGTATTCAGCCTGTCCCAGCTCGGTATCGTCGACGACCGGGGCGCCCGGCAGTGAGTAGACAGTCCAGGACAGCGCGCACAATTCGGGTGCGACGAGTTCGTCGTCCGAGTCGTCATATCCGAATTCGGGCACCAGTCCGACGGCGACGCCCGGATCGTCGGGATTGCTGACGATCACCGCTTCGCCCGCGGCCAGCGCGTCCTGCTCGAACTGGGTACCTGCCGCCAGCCCGCGGACATCGCCGGGAACCGGCAGCACGACCTTGATCGACGGCGTGCCTGTGGACGGACGGCCGGCCGCGGTGCGCAGGGTCTGTAGCAGCGACACCACGCCCGCGTCGTCCACGTCCGGCCACGGCAATCCCGTGTGGCCTGCCGCGACCGCATCGTATGCAGTGACCGATTGGATTGGCGCCCAACAAGATAACGCGTCGAGGACGTCGTCGGGCGCGGCCTTGCCGGCAAGCCAGGCGTTGGCCCAGACCGAGAGCGTTGCGCTGGGGCACCACATGGTTTCGCAGTCTAGTTGTTCGCCGTGAGCAAGGCTGATCACCGCCAAATGGTGGCGACCCGCTGCACCCGGCTGCGCCGCGCTTGCGATCGCCACGGGGATATCCTGGCGGCATGCCTGCGGCTGTGATCTGGCTCATCGTCGCATTCGGGCTGGCCGGTGCTGAGGCGCTGACTGGCGACATGTTCATGTTGATGCTCAGCGGTGGTGCGTTGGCCGCGGCCGGATCCAGCTGGTTGCTGGACTTGCCGATCTGGGCCGATGGCGCGGTGTTCCTGGTAGTTTCAGTGCTTCTGCTGATGCTGGTCCGGCCAGCGCTGCGGCGGCGTCTCACCCCCGCGACGGGCCTTCCGACGGGTGTTAAGGCGCTGGAAGGCAAGAGCGCACTGGTCCTTGACCGGGTCGCCCATGACGAAGGTCAGGTGAAAGTGGACGGCCAGGTGTGGACGGCGCGGCCGATGAACGACGGCGACGTCTTCGAACCCGGCGAGCGGGTGACCGTCCTGCATATCGATGGGGCCACCGCGGTGGTCTGG
>DAIODV010000310.1:0-4791 GCA_036746615.1 Mycobacterium sp. | reverse complement strand
CGAACATGTCGTTGACCAACAGCCGCAGTCGGGCCTCGTCACCGGCCAGCAGCAATGCCTGGGTGTGCAACTCGTCGACCGCGTGCGCGACCTGGCCGATTTCTTCGGTGGTGTGCACCGGCAGCGGCGCGGGCGGGTGCTCGTCGCCGGCCCGGACACGGGTGATCTCGCGTTCGAGGTCTTCGTGAGCGACCTTCAGCGCGCTGTCCCGCAGCACCCGCAGCGGCTGGACCAGTGACCGCGCCACCAGCAACACAATGGCAAGGGCGAGGATGATGGCTGCCACAACAACGACGGTGTCGCGGATCGCGGCTTCGCGCCGGTTATGGGCCTGGTCTTCCACCGAATTGGTCACCAACGCGGTGGTGTCTTTGATCACATGTCCGGCGATCGCGTCGGTGGTCTGAATCGAGTGCAGCAGCGCCGGGTTGTTGACGAGCTTGCTGGTCGGGTCGGACATGACAGCCATCCGGGTGACCATCTGCTGCTGCAGCGTCTTGGCTTCTGCGGAGCCGACGCCGAGCACTTCGGCCATTCCGAACAGCGTCGAGGGTTCGGTACCGGCCAGGGTCATCATCGACGTGCGCAGCTCGGGCTCGGGCAGATCGCCGCCGCGGGTGATCAGCAGCTGCTGCATCATCATCTGGCCGCGGGACCCGATCGCGCGGCTCAGCCCCTGAGCCGCGGCGCGGATTTGCACGCTGTCGACGCGCACGGATCCGTCGATCGCATTCTCGGCAGTCAAAAGGATCGGGGCGTAGGTGGTGACACGTTCTCGCAAGCCGATCGCGTTCGCCGCGACGGCGTCGAGCAGCGCCTGCCCACTGTTCAGCAAGGCGTTGACCCCAGCGCTGACATCGGCGGCCACGTCGGTTCCCGTCAGCCGGGCTTGCAGCTCGTGTTTACGGGCGTCGAAGTTCTTTTTGACGCCCGCGACATCGCCTCCGGTGGAAGTCGCCAGCAAAGCGACATCGAGCGCCGACATGTATTTGGTAATGGCCGGAACCACCTCGGCGCGATCCGCCGCCAACCGGAGCTCGCTCGCTTCGGTCAGTGCGCCGGAGATACGGAATCCACCGAAAACCATCGCCAGCACTAAAGGCACGGCCACAATGGCCACGACTTTCCACCGCACCGGCCAATTTCGCAGTGACCACGACGCCGGTCGTTTCACCGGCGAGGACTCGGCGCCGTTGCGGTCTGAGATGTTGTTTTTAGTCGGCACAATCGCCCGTGTTGCACGAGCAAACATGGTCACCGGACTACATCCGTGCTGGCGACCGCTCCGCTGATATGCAATGTTGGCGCGTCGTTCATGAGACTTCCTGCTGATGACACCCGCCCCGAGTGTCGGCGAGCGATATACGCCTGGCAATTCGACGAGTATGCCAGCCAGCGGCTACAGAGACCACAATTCTTACTGAACAGACAGAGTTCGCCGGCTCATGCCAGACACCGCGAAGGATAGCCGAGCAAATTGTGTAACGACAACTGCGATGATCGTTGGATGTTCCGGTTGCTGTTTTACTCCCCGCGTATCGCACCTAATACGGGCAATGCAATCCGGACCGCGGCGGCTACCGGAGCCGAGCTGCATCTCGTTGAGCCGCTGGGCTTCGACCTTTCCGAACCCAAGCTGCGCCGCGCGGGGCTGGACTACCACGACCTCGCGTCGGTCACCGTGCACCCGTCGCTGGACGCAGCTTGGAAGGCGCTGTCGCCGCGGCGAGTGTTCGCGTTTACCGCACACGCGACGCTGTTGTTCACCGACGTGAGCTATCAGGCCGGTGACGTGTTGATGTTCGGCCCCGAACCCACGGGGCTGGATGCGACCACTCTCGCGGACGTTCACATCACCGACCGTGTCCGCATTCCGATGCTGACGGGACGACGCTCGCTGAACCTGGCCAACGCGGCGGCGGTCGCCGTCTACGAGGCGTGGCGACAGCAGGGGTTCGTCGGGGCTGTCTAGCTACCAGGCATTCCAGTGGGTCAGTTGTTCGGCCGGCAGTCGCTTGGCCGGCCGGAAATCGGTGCCTTTGGTGTAGGCGATCGGAAACAGCCCGCCCTGGCTGTACTTGTCGTAAGGAATGCCAAGCACTTCGGCCGCCTGCTTCTCACCGTCACGAAGCAGATGCAGCGTCGTCCAGCACGAGCCCAGCCCACGCGAGCGCAGGGCAAGGCAGAAACTCCACACTGCCGGGAACAGCGACGCCCAGAATGAGACGCCGCCTACCTGGGAGGTTTCCTCCCGACCCTCGATACAGGGGATCAACAGAACCGGCGCCTCGTGCATGTGCTCGGCAAGATAGGTCGCGGAACTTCGCACCGCGCCCATGCGCTCGCCGCGGGTATCTCCTTCGGGATATTCAGCTCCCGGCGCGCTGAGATAGCCCCGCGCATTGGCTAGATAAATGTCCCCGATGGCCTTTTTCTTATCGGCGTCCTCGACGAAAACCCATTGCCAGCCCTGTGAATTGGAGCCGGTGGGCGCCTGTAAGGCCAATTCGAGGCATTCCATCAGCACTTCGCGCGAGACCGGCTTGTCGAAATCGAGGCGTTTGCGAACCGAGCGGGTGGTGGTCAGGACTTCGTCGACGGACAGGTTCAAGGTCATGCCTGGAGACTAATCTCTGGCGCGAGCGTGCATGTTTGTACATGACACGCCGCGGTGGGTTGACATTCTGCGCACGCTCGGCGCGAAAGCCTCAGCGGAAGTCGCGGGATTTCGATCCGATCGTCAGGGTGAGCTTGGCCAACCGCTCGGCCACGACGGTGACTGCGCCACTTGCGTTTTGGACTTGTCCGCGGATCAGCAGCGCCGACGCGGTCTGTGCCAGCTTGCGGTGTCGCGCCCATACCCCAGGTGTGCAGAGCACGTTGACCATTCCGGTCTCGTCCTCGATGTTGAGAAACGTCACCCCCTGCGCCGTCCCCGGCCGCTGCCGATGGGTGACCGCCCCGGCGATCAGCACGCGGTCGCCGTCGGGCACCGACAGCAGGGCGTCAGCGGGCAGCACTCCCATCTCGTCGAGATCCGACCGCAAGAACTGGGTCGGATAGCTGTCCGGGGAAATGCCGGTGGCCCACACGTCGGCAGCGGCCAATTCCAGCTCGCTCATCCCGGGCAGTGACGGGATGCGTGACGACGAGCCCACTCCCGGCAAGCGGTCCGGCCGTTGGGTGGCCGCCGCACCGGCAGCCCACAGCGCTTCGCGCCGGGAGATGCCGAAGCAGCTCAGCGCTCCTGCGGTGGCCAGCGCTTCGGTCTGCGGCACGGAAAGCTGCACCCGGCCCGTCAAGTCCAAGAGAGAAGCAAAGGGGCCGTGTGCTTTTCGCTCGTCGACTATTTTCTCGGCAAGGTCGTCTCCGATATGACGGACACCGCCCAGCCCCAGCCGCACCTCCATACCGGCGTTCTCCAGAGTGGCGTGCGCCAGGCTGGCCGCCACACATGGACCGTGCACCGTCACCCCGTGCCTGCGCGCATCGGCCACCAACGACTGCGGCGAGTAAAAGCCCATCGGCTGTGCGCGCAGCAGTGCCGCGCAGAACGCGGCAGGGTGATGCAGCTTGAACCACGACGAGTAGAACACCAGTGATGCGAAGCTCAGCGCGTGGCTCTCCGGGAAGCCGAAATTAGCGAAGGCTTCTAGCTTTTCGTATACCCGGTCGATCAACTCATCGCCTGCACCGTGCATTTGCCGCATGCCGTCGTAAAACCGGCCGCGCAGCCGTTGCATGCGTTCCGCCGAGCGCTTGGATCCCATCGCGCGCCGTAGCTGATCGGCCTCGGCGGCGGAAAATCCCGCGCAGTCCACCGCGAGCTGCATCAGCTGCTCCTGAAACAGCGGCACTCCCAACGTCTTCCGTAGCGCAGGCTCCATCGAGGGGTGGTCGTAGACGACGGGGTCGAGGCCGTTGCGCCGCCGGATGTACGGATGCACCGACCCGCCCTGGATGGGCCCGGGCCGGATCAACGCCACCTCGACCACCAGGTCGTAGAACACCCGCGGTTTCAGCCGCGGCAACGTGGCCATCTGCGCACGCGACTCCACCTGGAACACCCCGACGGAGTCGGCGCGAGACAACATCTCGTAGACCGCCGGTTCGGACAAGTCCAGCGTGGCCAGGTCGACCTTGAGGCCCTTGTGTTCGTCCACCAGGTCGATGACGTAGTGCAGCGCCGAGAGCATGCCGAGGCCGAGCAGGTCGAACTTCACCAAACCGATTGCCGCGCAATCGTCTTTGTCCCACTGCAGCACGCTGCGGTTCTCCATGCGTGCCCATTCGACCGGGCAGACGTCGGCGATCGGCCGGTCGCAGATCACCATGCCGCCGGAATGGATGCCCATGTGCCGGGGCAGGTTCTGGATCTGATCGGCCAGCTCGATCACCTGCTCGGGGATGCCGTCGATGTCCGACGGACGTCCACTCCAGTGGCTGATCTGCTTGCTCCACGCGTCCTGCTGGCCCTGCGAGAAACCCAGGGCGCGGGCCATGTCGCGCACCGCGATCTTTCCCCGGTAGGTGATGACGTTGGCGACCTGGGCGGCGTAGTCGCGGCCGTATTTGTCGTAGACGTACTGGATGACCTTTTCGCGCTGATCGGACTCGATGTCCATGTCGATGTCGGGCGGCCCGTCGCGGGCCGGCGACAGAAAACGCTCGAACAGCAGCTCGTTGGCCACCGGGTCGACGGCGGTGACGCCCAGGGCGTAGCAGACCGCGGAGTTGGCGGCCGATCCCCGGCCCTGGCACAGGATGTTGTTCTCCCGGCAGAACCGGGCG
>DAIODV010000309.1:0-4800 GCA_036746615.1 Mycobacterium sp. | reverse complement strand
GGCTTGGGCGCCGGTGCCCCGGGCCGTCGATCGCGGGCCCGCAACGCATCCGGCCGCGCGGTGGCCGCCACCGAAGACACTATGGCCGGGCACGGCCTGCATCTGTTCGCGACTGTGTTAACCGCCGCCGAAGGTGCCGAAGGAGCGGGCCGGCTGCGGCTGCAGCCCGGCGATGTCCGTCGAGCGATACGTGAAGGGCGCGAAGGTAACCTGGTGATCTTCGTCGTCGACGCGTCCGGATCGATGGCCGCCCGAGACCGGATGGCCGCGGTCAGCGGCGCCACGCTTTCGCTTTTGCGCGACGCCTATCAGCGGCGCGACAAGGTCGCGGTGATCACGTTCCGCGCGCAGGAAGCGCGCCTGATCCTGCCGCCGACGACATCGGCGCACATCGCCGCGCGACGGCTGTCGCGCTTTGACACCGGCGGCCGAACCCCGCTCGCCGAAGGTCTGCTCGCCGCACGCGAGTTGGTGGTCCGCGAGAAGGTCCATGATCGGTCGCGGCGCCCCCTGGTGGTGGTGCTCACCGACGGCCGGGCCAACGCGGGACGGGACCCGTTGGGCCGCAGCCGTTCTGCCGCGGCATTGCTGGCCGCCGAGGGTGCCGCCGCGGTCGTTGTCGACTGTGAGACGTCGTATGTGCGACTTGGGTTGGCCCAGCAGCTGGCGGCGCAGCTGGGCGCGCCGTCGGTGCGCCTCGAGCAATTGCGGGCCGATCATCTGACCCGAGCCGTGCGCAGCGCGGCCTGAACCGCCGAGAGGTAAGCGCTTATGCCACAGGGCCGTCCGCTTTCCGTCCCCGAGGACGGGCTGACTACCCGAGCCAGACGCAACCTGCCGGTGCTGGCCGTGCACACTGGTGTGGGCAAAGGAAAGTCGACGGCCGCGTTCGGAATGGCGTTGCGGGCCTGGAACTCCGGCCTGAGTGTCGCGGTGTTCCAGTTCGTCAAAAGCGCCAAGTGGAAGGTCGGCGAGGAGGCGGCGTTTCGCCAGCTGGGGCGACTGCACGACGAGCACGGGCTGGGTGGGCCGGTGGAATGGCACAAAATGGGCGCCGGCTGGTCCTGGACCCGTAAGACCGGCAGCGACGATGACCATGCCGCGGCAGCCGCCGACGGCTGGGCTGAGATCGCACGCCGGCTCGCCGCTTCCCGCCACGACTTCTACGTGCTTGATGAGTTCACCTATCCGCTGAAGTGGGGCTGGATCGACGTCGACGAGGTGGTGGATGTCCTGCTCGCACGCCCGGGCAATCAGCATGTGGTGATCACCGGTCGCGACGCGCCGTCGCGTCTGGTCGAAGTCGCCGATCTGGTCACCGAGATGACCAAGGTCAAACACCCGATGGATACCGGCCGCAAAGGCCAGAAGGGTATCGAGTGGTGACTGCCCCGCCCCGTCGCGAGCGTGCGCAGACTGACAGCTGTAGCGGCGTGTCGCCGTACAAAGACGCACACTCGCGCATGTGGGGGACATGGTGAACGCTCCCGCGGTCATGGTCGCCGCACCCGCATCGGGAAGCGGAAAGACCACCGTTGCAACAGGATTGATCGGTGCGCTGCGACGGGCAGGCCACGTGGTGGCGCCCTTCAAGGTTGGCCCGGACTTTATCGATCCGGGCTATCACACGCTCGCCGCTGGGCGCGTCGGTCGCAACCTCGACCCGGTCCTGGTGGGGGAGCGGCTGATTGGGCCGCTGTACGCGCACGGCGCCGCCGGTGCCGACATCGGCGTGATCGAGGGAGTGATGGGTCTCTTCGACGGCCGGATCGAATCCGACGCGCGCATGCCGGCATCCGGGTCCTCCGCGCACGTCGCGGATCTGTTGGGCGTTCCCGTCGTATTGGTGGTGGATGCCCGGGGCCAGAGCCACAGCATCGCTGCACTGCTGCATGGGTTTTCGACCTTCGACACCGAGACCCACATTGCCGGCGTCATTCTCAACCGGGTGGGATCGCCGCGACATGAGCAGGTTTTGCGGCAGGCGTGCGAGCAGGTCGGCGTTCCGGTGCTGGGCGCGATTCCGCGCCGCGATGAATTGGAAGTGCCGTCAAGGTATCTGGGCCTGGTGACCGCTGTTGAATACGATCGGCGGGCCCGCCAGGCGGTCGAGGCGATGACGACGCTGATCGCCCGCCACGTGGATCTGGGTGCCGTGTCTGCACTCGCCCGAAGCCGGGTCACCGATTCAGCGTGGGACCCGTCAGCAGCTACGGGCGAACCCGTCGCCGCGCCGATCAGTGTGGCGATGGCAAGCGGAAAAGCGTTCAGCTTCGGTTATCCCGAACATGCCGAGCTGGTGGCGGCGTGCGGCGCCGAGGTGAAGGAGTTCGACCCGCTCGTCGACCCGCTGCCCGGCGGTACCGACGCGGTGCTGCTGCCCGGCGGATTCCCCGAGCAGTTCGCCGCCGAACTGTCCGGCAATGACATTGCCCGCCGCCAAATCAACGCGTTGGTCGCCGCCGGCGCTCCGATCCACGCCGAATGCGCGGGCCTGCTGTATCTGGTCTCCGAACTCGACGGGCATCCGATGTGCGGCGTGCTGGCCGGTTCAGCCCGGTTCACTGAGCAGCTGACGTTGGGCTATCGGGACGCGGTCGCGGTGACTGATTCGCCGCTGTACCAGGCGGGCCAGCGCGTGGTTGGACACGAATTCCATTGCACCGCAGTCACATTCAACGACGACTACCAACCAGCGTGGATATATCGGGACCACCACGGCGATGCTGTCCGGGATGGTGCCATCCACCGCGGAGTGCATGCGTCGTATCTACACACGCACCCGGCCGCCACCCCCGAGGCCGTCGTGCGCTTCGTAGCTCACGCCGCAGACTCTAGAATCGCCGGGTGACGTCGCCCGAGAACCCGTATCTGGTCGGCTTGCGGCTGACGGGCAAGAAGGTCGTCGTGGTCGGTGGCGGCAGCGTTGCTCAGCGCCGACTTCCGCTACTCATCGCCAGCGGTGCAGACGTGCACGTCATCACCCGAACGGCTACCCCCGCGGTCGAAGCGATGAGCCGAATCGCCTTGTCGCTGCGTGACTATCGCGACGGCGACCTGGCCGGTGCCTGGTACGCGATCGCGGCCACCGACGACCCGCAAGTGAACGAGGCGGTGGTCGCCGAGGCCGAGCGGCACCGAATCTTCTGCGTGCGCGCCGACATTGCGGTCGAGGGCAGCGCAGTGACCCCGGCAACTTTCGAGTACGCGGGGCTGTCGGTGGGAGTCCTGGCCGGCGGCGAGCACCGCCGCTCAGCGGCGATCCGCTCGGCCATCCGCGAGGCACTCCAGCAAGGCGTAATCACCCCGGAAAGCTTCGAAAGCAGCGACGTTGTGCGCGGCGGGGTAGCGCTAGTCGGCGGGGGACCTGGCGATCCAGAACTGATCACCGTCCGCGGCCGGCGTCTGCTGGCCCAGGCCGACGTCGTCGTCGCCGACCGGCTGGCGCCGCCGGAATTGCTCGCCGAGCTGCCCCCGCATGTCGAGGTGATCGACGCCGCGAAAATTCCCTACGGACGCGCGATGGCCCAGGACGCCATCAACGCCGTCCTGATCGAACACGCCAAAGCCGGACAGTTCGTGGTGCGTCTGAAAGGGGGCGATCCCTTCGTATTCGCCCGCGGATATGAGGAGCTGCTCGCGTGCGCCGAGGCCGGCGTTCCGGTGACCGTGGTGCCCGGTGTGACGAGTGCCATAGCGGTACCTGCGTCGGTCGGTGTTCCCGTCACGCATCGCGGCCTGAACCACGAGTTTGTGGTGGTCAGCGGCCACCTTGCGCCGGGACACCCCGAATCGTTAGTGAATTGGGATGCACTGGCGGCGATGTCGGGCACGATCGTTTTGCTGATGGGGGTGGAACGCATCGAGCTTTTCGCCGAGGCATTGCTGAAAGGCGGCCGACCTGCGGATACGCCGGTGCTGGTGGTCCAACAGGGAACGACGGCCGCAGAACACACGTTGCGGGCCACGCTGGCTGACGTTGGAGAAAAGATACGTTCGGAGGGAATTCGACCCCCGGCGATCATCGTGATCGGTACGGTAGCGGGATTCGTCGCTTAAAAGATTCCTAAGATTACTGTAGGGTAAGTTCTTATGACGGCTCTCAACGACGCAGAGCGGGCTGTCCACGAATGGACGTCTGAACCCTCGGAGCGAGTAGTTCATATGCCCCCAGTGCAACCAGCCAAGACCGCCGTGAGCCCCACAAACAAGTCCTATCCGACGGGGTGGTTATCGCGGCGGTTTATCGCTGCGGTCATCGCGATCGGCGGGATGCAGTTGATGGCGACGATGGACGGCACCATCGCGATCGTCGCGCTTCCGAAGATCCAGAACGAACTGGGTCTCTCCGACGCCGGCCGAAGCTGGGTGATCACCGCCTACGTGTTGACCTTCGGTGGTCTGATGCTGCTCGGCGGCCGCCTGGGCGACACCATCGGCCGCAAACGGACCTTCATCGTCGGCGTCGCGCTGTTCACGATCGCCTCCGCACTCTGCGGCATCGCATGGGACGACTTCACCCTGGTGACCGCCCGGCTGCTGCAGGGCATCGGGGCCGCAATCGCCTCACCGACCGGCTTGGCGCTGGTGGCTACCACGTTCCCGAAGGGGCCGGCACGCAACACCGCAATGGCGGTGTTCGGCGCGATGACCGGCGTCGGCTCGGTGAAGGCTCCGTTGGCACGCTGCTTGACGGCGACGTAGATGTCGAAGTTTTTCGTCTCCTTGTCCTTTTTGGTGGCGAAGTAGAGGTACTGCGGATAGACGCCGTCCCGCGTCAGGCAGGTGCCGCGGTCATCG
>DAIODV010000308.1:0-4835 GCA_036746615.1 Mycobacterium sp. | reverse complement strand
AATATGCGGATGCGCAAAGTGCTGGTCGCTGCTTTAGCAGTAGTGCTGGCCGTCGTGGTCGTGCTCGTGGGCGCCGCGGGCGTCGACTTCGGCACCACGATCTACGCCGAGTATCGACTGGCCCGAACCGTGCGGCAGGCAGCACAACTGGGCTTTGACCCCTTCGTCGCGATCCTCGGTTTCCCGGTGATCCCGCAAGCGATGCGCGACCACTACAACGAGCTGGAAATCAAGGCCAGCGCAGTCGAACGTCCGGTGATCGGGAAAGCCACGCTGGAGGCGACCATGCATTCGATCGACCTGATCGACACGTCGTGGCTGATCCAGCCGAGCGCCAAGCTGCGGGTCGGCAAGCTGGAGAGCCGGATCATCATCGACTCGCTGCATCTTGGCCGCTTCATGGGCATGCACGATCTGATGGTCGAGGCGCCGCCGGCGGAGACCAACAACGCGACCGGCGGGACCACCGAATCGGGGATCTCGGGCAGCCACGGTTTAGTGTTCACCGGCACCCCGAAATCAGCCCACTTCGACAAGCGCGTCAGCGTGGCCGTGGACCTGTCGATGGCCGGCGACGACAAAACCACGCTGGTGTTCACCCCTACCGGCGTGCTGACCGGCCCAGACACCGCCAACCAGCAGGTTCCCGACGACAAGCGCGACGCCGTGCTGGCCGCATTCGCCGGCAAGCTGCCCGACCAACGGCTTCCGTTCGGGGTCGCGCCGACGAGTCAGGGCGCCCGCGGCTCCGACGTGATCATCGAGGGCATCACCAAGGGATTAACGGTCACGCTCGACGGGTTTAACCGTCCATGATTGCGTCGATCGTGGCCGTTTTGGCTGCGTTGACCCTGGCCGCGGCCGTCGGCTGGCTGCTGACCCGGCGGGCCGGCGCCGTGCGGGCAACCGATCCTCGGGTGGACGGTGACGTCGACACCCGCGACCTGGGCCTCTCCGATGACGGCCCGACCGTCGTGCACTTCAGCGCGCCATGGTGCTCGCCGTGTACCCACGTGCGACGAGTGGTCACCCAAGTATGTGACGACCTCGGTGACGTCGCGCACGTGGAAATCGACATGGACGCCAATCCGGCCGCCGCGCGACGTCTTTCGGTTTTGTCGCTGCCCACTACATTTATCTTCGATGCGCACGGACGCCAGCGATACCGCGCCGCCGGTGTGCCGAAAGCCGATGACCTGCGCTCAGCGCTGACTCCGCTGTTGGCTTGATCGTGTAGCCATTGGGTAAGCTGTCCGACGTGTCCACCCGCCTTGAGCTTCTGCTCACCAAGCGCCGCGCAGTCGATCTGTGCCGCGTAGCGGGTTGCTGTTGTTGTTGTAGCTGTTGAGTAGCCGCGCTTTCAACGCGCCGCGCTCGGAGCAGCCAGGAACCAACTCCATGGCGCGCGCCCCCCAAACCCCTGCACAGAGCAGCTAGGAGCACCATCATGTCGGCCACCAGCACCATCGACCAGGTCGATGTTCGCGGGCCCCGATTTGTCGCCTGGATTACCACCGTCGTGCTGGTGATCACCCTGGTGGTTTCGGGAATCAGCGCGCCGGCCGCCGCGGTCATCCTGGCCCTGCAGGCCGTCGTCTTCGCGATCGGCGCCGCGGCCGGCCCGCGCCGTCATCCATACGGATTGGTGTTCGCCAACGTGGTGGCGCCGCGCCTCGGGCCGGTCAACGAGCGTGAACCGGTTCCGCCGCTGAAGTTCGCCCAGCTGGTCGGCCTGATCTTCGCCGTGATCGGCGCGGCCGGATTCGCGGCGGGGGCGCCACTGGTCGGCCTCATCGCCACCGCCGCTGCACTGGTCGCGGCTTTCCTCAATGCAGCTTTCGGGATCTGCCTGGGCTGCCAGCTCTACCCGCTCGTCGTGCATCTGAAGCCCGCCTCCAGGACTTCTAAGCCCGCATAACCCCGAAAGGATCCACAACATGGCACGCTCCGACGTCCTGGTCTCCGCTGACTGGGCCCAGAGCAATCTCGACGCCGCCAACACGGTCTTCGTCGAAGTCGACGAGGACACCAGTGCCTACGACGTCGGCCACATCCCCGGCGCCGTAAAACTGGACTGGCGTACCGATCTACAAGACCCTGTCCGGCGCGACTTCGTCGACGCCCAGCAATTCTCCAAGCTGCTGTCCGACCGCGGCATCGCCAACGACGACACCGTGATCCTCTACGGCGGCAACAACAATTGGTTCGCCGCCTACGCGTACTGGTATTTCAAGCTCTACGGCCATGACGACGTCAAGCTGCTCGACGGCGGCCGCAAGAAGTGGGAGCTCGACGCCCGCCCGTTGTCCACCGAGACGGTGAACCGGCCAGCGACGTCGTACAGCGCTAAGGCGCCCGACAACAGCATCCGCGCGTTTCGCGACGAGGTGATCGCGGCCATCAACGTCAAGAACCTGGTCGACGTCCGCTCACCGGACGAGTTCTCCGGCAAGATCCTGGCGCCGGCGCACCTGCCGCAGGAACAAAGCCAGCGTCCCGGCCACATCCCCGGCGCGATCAACGTGCCGTGGAGTAAGGCCGCCAACGAGGACGGCACCTTCAAGTCCGACGAGGACCTCGCCAAGCTCTACGCCGACGCCGGTCTGGACGGCACCAAGGAGACGATTGCTTACTGCCGAATCGGTGAGCGCTCCTCGCACACCTGGTTCGTCCTGCAGGAATTGCTCGGCCACAGGAATGTCAAGAACTACGACGGCAGTTGGACGGAATACGGTTCCCTGGTGGGCGCCCCGATCGAGTTGGGAAGCTGATATGTGCTCTGCACCAAAGCAAGGACAGACGTTGCCGGCCAGCGTCGACCTGGAGAAGGAGACCGTGATCACCGGTCGAGTGGTCGACGGTAACGGCCAGGCCGTTGGCGGCGCGTTCGTGCGCCTGCTGGACTCCTCCGACGAGTTCACCGCCGAGGTCGTGGCGTCGGCCACCGGTGACTTCCGGTTCTTCGCGGCGCCGGGATCCTGGACGCTGCGCGCGCTGTCGGCAGTCGGTAACGGCGACGCGGTGGTGAGCCCGTCGGGCGCGGGTATCCACGAGGTCGACGTCAAGATCGCCTGAGCCCGTCTCCCCGACGAGTCCCAGCCGCGTTGTCGAACTAAACTCGTTGCCGTGGTTTTGTTCTTCGAGATCATCCTGGTCGGGATGACCGTGTTCATCTCATGGTTCGCGCTGTACATGCTCTACCGGCTCATCACTGACGAGTCGTGATTTCCGAGGGCCCTGACGGACCGGCCGGTTCCCCTGGTTCCGGCGACCGGGCTGTGGCCGCAGCCGCCCAACGCGCCAAAGTGACCGCTGCACGCAACATCCCGGTCTTCGAAGACCTTCCTATTCCCGCGGACACCGCGAACCTGCGCGAAGGCGCAAATCTGAACGACGCCCTGCTGGCTTTGCTTCCGCTGGTCGGGGTGTGGCGCGGCGAAGGTGAGGGCCGCGGCGCCGACGGCGACTACCGGTTCGGCCAGCAGATCGTGGTCTCCCACGACGGCGCCGACTACCTCAATTGGGAGGCACGGTCCTGGCGGCTCACCGATTCTGGCGACTACCAAGGACTCGACTTGCGGGAAACCGGCTACTGGCGCTTCGTGAACGACCCCCACGACCCGACCGAGTCACAGGCGATCGAGTTGCTGCTGGCGCACTCCGCAGGCTACGTCGAGCTGTTTTACGGACGCCCGCTCAACCAGTCGTCGTGGGAATTGGTCACCGATGCTTTGGCGCGCAGCCGGTCTGGTGTGTTGGTCGGCGGCGCTAAGCGGCTCTACGGCATCGTCGAGGGCGGCGACCTCGCCTACGTCGAAGAACGGGTGGACGCCGACGGCGGGTTGGTGCCGCACCTGTCGGCGCGGCTCTCGCGGTTCGCCGGCTAGCAGGCGGCGGCAGCTGCACCCGAATGCGGCCCGACCAGAGCGAAGATGCGTTATCGTCGCATCGCTATGGGGCTATTCGTCAGCTACTCGAGCCAAGACAGGTCGGCCATCGAGCCGCTGACGACAGCGCTTCGACGTGCACGCCAACAGGTTTGGTTCGACGAAGACCTCGGCGGCGGCCAAGCCTGGTGGGACGAAATCCTCGAGCAGATCCGCTCGTGCGAGGTCTTCATCGTTGCGCTGTCGAATCACTCGCTGGAATCCAAGCCGTGTCAGGCCGAGCTGCGCTACGCGCAGGCCCTGCAGCGACCTATCCTTCCCGTTCGGATCGGCCCGGTCGACAGCATGCGGGCCAATCCCCTTGCCTCACTGCAGGTTATCGATTACCAAAATCCGACCGTTGACACCGGTATCCAGCTGGTCAGCGCGGTGCACGCGTTGGCCGCGCAGCAGCCACCGTTGCCCTCGCCGCTGCCCGCCGAACCGCCGGTGCCGTTTGCCTACCTGATGCGGCTTTCCACCACCCTCGCCGAACAAGATCTCGACCCTCGCCAACAAACGCACTTGCTGACCGAGCTCAAATCCGGACTCGAAGAGGATGGCGACGACCCCACGGCGCGCAACGACATCGCGCGCCTGCTGCGAATGCTGCGCGACCGAAGCGACGTCACCTACCGCACCCGAACCGAGATCGAGGAGCTGCTGGCATCGGTCGAGTCGAAGACCGCGGCCGCGGAAGCACCGACCGTCGCTGCGCGACCGGAGCACGAGCACCCGGTGGCGCGGGCTACCGCCCCGGCCACACCTCCTTCGAAACCGGCGCATGCCGCCACCCCGCCACCGCAACCGCCGACGGTCGCCGCGCCACGGCCCGAGCCGGCGCGGCCGAGCGCCGCGCCCAGCGAAGGTGCGCAGCCGTCCCGCAAGCGGTGGCTGATCGCGGGCGCC
>DAIODV010000307.1:0-4835 GCA_036746615.1 Mycobacterium sp. | reverse complement strand
CAGGTTCGTCACCGCGTCGGTGGACGTCTACAGCCCCAGCCATCAAGGCGAGATTCCCGCGGCGTGAGCCGTTACCGCGCGGGACATCAGATAACCGGAGCCACCTAGGAGAATCGAACTCCTGACCTGCTCATTACGAGTGAGCCGCTCTACCGACTGAGCTAAGGTGGCGTGCCCTGCGGGGCGGCACGAGTCTACAGGTCGGTGCGCAGGGCCTGGCCGATCGTGGCGACCATGGCGTCGACGGCGAACTTTGGCTTGACGTTGATGGCCAACGCCTCGCGGCACTCCAGCACAGCTTCGATGCAGCGCAGCAGGCGCTCAGGCGCAACGTGTTCGGCCATCGCCGCGATGGGCTCTGCCATGTCCGGGTGGTTGCGTCGTACGCCCGTCGCGTCGGAGGCGACCAACAGCGCGTCCCGAAAATAGGTGGCCAAGTCGATCAGCGCACGGTCGAGCGCGTCGCGCGAGGCTCGCGTCTGACGCGACTTCTGCCGTCGCTCAAGGTCTTTGATGGCGCCGGTCGCGCCGCGCAACGCACCGGCCGTGCCCTTGCCAGTGCCTCCGGCGCCCAACGCCGTGCGCAGCTCTTCGGTTTCCGCCTCGTCGCGCCCGGCGGTCAGCACCGCCGCCTCAGCCTCGGCTGCGGCCACCAGCGCCTCGGCGGCGCCGTAGGCCTTCGACCGGGTGGCCGCGTCGCGGGCCAGCCTCAACGCTTGCAGTCGCCGCTCTTGCGCCTCCGGATCGGTGGCCAGCCGGCGCGCCCGACCCACATGTCCACCACTGACCGAGGCCGCCCAGTTGGCGGTCTCGGGCGGCAGAGCATCGCCGTCGATCAGGACCTGGGCGATGGCCGCCGGCGAGGGCGTGACCAGCGCGATATGCCGACACCGCGACCGCAGCGTGAGCGCGATGTCCTCGGGATCCACCGACGGCGCGCACAACAGAAAAACCGTGGACGGCGGCGGTTCCTCGACAACTTTGAGCAAGGCGTTGGCCGCACCTTCGGTCAGCCGGTCGGCGTCCTCGATCAGCACGATCTGCCAGCGCCCCGTGCTCGGTCGCCGAGACGCAATCTGGACGATCGCCCGCATCTCGTCGACACCGATGGACAGCCCTTCCGGGATGACCCGGCGGACGTCCGCATGGGTGCCCGCCATTGTCGTCGTGCAGGCATGGCATTCGCCACAGCCAGGCGGCCCGTCTGAGGTGCACTGCAGCGCCGCGGCAAAGCACAACGCCGCCACTGAGCGCCCCGAGCCGGGCGGGCCGGTGATCAGCCACGCATGCGTCATCGCCGCGGTGTGAGCCGAATCACCGCGAGCGGCCAAAGCGGCGGCCACCAAGTCGGTTTCGACCGACTCCTGGCCAACCAACCGTGCAAATACCCGCGACATCACCGGCAACAGTACTGACCGCCACCGACCTCCCCGCAACATAATCGGCTGTACACGGAACGTTTTGGCTACTTTTTCGTCCCCGACGACCGATACGGTGGGGTGCGTGAGCACGGCAGCGGCACTTCCCGGGCGGATCAGCGGATTCGTCCAATGGTTCGTGCGCACACCGTGGCCGGTTTTTACGCTGAGCCAGATGCAAGCCGACATCATCGGCGCATTACTGGTGTTGGGCTTCCTGCGTTACGGACTGCCACCCGAAGACCGCATCGAACTACAGGAATTGCCAGGGCTCAACCTCGCGACCTTCATCGGTTCGATCTTCCTTCTGTTTCTCATCGGAACCGTAATCAGCGCACGGCTTTTGGTGCCCGTGTTCCGCTGGCAGCGCCGCGACGGTTTGCTCACCGACACCGATCCGGCCGCCACCGAGTTGGCCCGCAGCCGCGCGCTGCGGACGCCGTTCTATCGCACGGTGATCAACTTGGTGTCGTGGCTCGTCGGCGGCGTCATCTTCATCACCGCCAGCTGGCCGGTGGCCAAGCATGCCGCGCCGGTCGTGGCCGTCGCTACCGCACTGGGCGCCACCGCAACCGCGATCATCGGCTATCTGCAGTCCGAGCGGGTGCTGCGCCCGGTGGCCGTCGCCGCCTTGCGCGGCGGGCTGCCGGAGAACATCCGGGCATCGGGTGTCATCGGTCGCCAGATCCTCACGTGGTCGCTTTCCACCGGGGTGCCCCTGCTTGCGATCGTGCTCGCCGTGGTGGCCGACAAGGCTGAGTACCTGCATGGGTCACCGGCGAAGCTGCTCAACCCGATACTTTTGCTCGCGCTGCTGGCATTAGGCCTCGGGCTGGCCAGCACGCTGCTGGTGGCCATGTCGATCGCCGACCCCCTTCGCCAGTTGCGGTGGGCGCTCGGCGAGGTACAGCGCGGTAATTACAACGCGCACATGCAGATCTACGACGCCAGCGAGCTGGGCCTGCTGCAGGCCGGCTTCAACGACATGGTCCGCGATCTGGCCGAGCGGCAACGCCTGCGCGACCTGTTCGGCCGCTACGTGGGTGAAGACGTGGCCCGCCGTGCGTTGGAACGCGGCACCGAACTGGGCGGCCAGGAGCGCGACGTCGCGGTGCTCTTCGTCGATCTGGTCGGCTCGACCCATCTGGCGGCGACCCGCCCCCCGGCCGAGGTGGTCAACCTGCTCAACGAGTTCTTCCGAGTTGTGGTCGACACCGTGGGCCGCCACGGCGGCTTCGTGAACAAATTCCAGGGTGACGCCGCGCTGGCCATTTTCGGCGCGCCGATCGAGCACCCAGACGCCTCCGGTGGCGCGCTGGCAGCGGCTCGCGAGCTGCACGACGAGCTGCTCCCCGTGATCGGCGCCGCGGAGTTCGGCATCGGGGTGTCCGCGGGGCGCGCCATCGCCGGCCACATCGGCGCGCAGGCACGCTTCGAGTACACAGTGATCGGCGACCCGGTCAATGAGGCCGCGCGGCTCACCGAACTGGCCAAGCTCGAAGAAGGCCACGTGCTCGCCTCGGCGGTCGCGGTCAGCGGCGCGCTTGACGCTGAGGCCCTGTGCTGGGACGTCGCCGAAGTCGTCGCGCTGCGCGGACGGCTGGCGCCCACACAGCTGGCGCGGCCGCTGAACCTGGCCGCGCCGGAAGAGTTATCGAGCGAAATCTCGGGCTAGCTGCCCGGGGGCGGCGGACTGGCCGGAGGTGCGGTCAGATCGCCCGGCGTCGGCGGAGGGATGTCCCCGAACGGTTTGCCGGGCTGACCTGCCGCCGGGTCCAGGCCCAGGTTCAGCAGGCCACCAAGACCCGGCACGTTGGACGGCTGCTCGCCGTTGGGAGCTCCGGCCTCCGGCTCGGTGATGGTCTGCACCACGATCGGGCTTTCGAACCCGTACATGACCTGCAGTAAGTCAGCGACTGACGGGCTGTTCACATCCGGGTTCTCGTGCGTGTTATTGGAGAGTTGCACGGCGGGCACCTGAATATCGCGCAGCGGCGGCGCCGCCGGTGCGGCGACGATTACGCTGAGGCCACCGAGCGCAACACCAGCGGTGATGCAGTATCGGGCGGCGGTTCGCATGGCACTCCTAGATACAGCTGACGTATGTAACTGTACCTGAGAAGTCGCTGAGAATCACCCCGTTTTATGCAAAATCTGGAAAAAGGAACCCTCAGCAGCCTCCAAGCCCGGGTTTCCGCCGCTCAGGGGCCTAACTGCGCTTGGCCGCCTTCTTTGCCGGCCGCTTACGCGTTGTCTTCTTGGCCGTTCGCTTCACCGGGCCGCGCGCGCGCCGGTCGGCAAGCAGTTCCGCGGCGCGCTCGTCGGTGATCGACAGCACGTCGTCGCCCTTGCGCAGGCTGGCGTTGGTTTCGCCGTCGGTGACATACGGGCCGAAGCGGCCGTCTTTGATCACCATCGGCTTGCCCGACGCGGGGTCGTTGCCCAGCTCCCGCAGCGGCGGAGCAGCAGGGCCCTGCCGACCACGACGTTTCGGCTCCGCGTAGAGCTTCAACGCGTCTTCGAGAGTGATTTCGAATATCTGATCTTCGGTGGTGAGCGAGCGAGAGTCGTTGCCGCGCTTCAAGTATGGGCCATAACGCCCGTTTTGCGCGGTGATCTCCTCACCAGACTCTGGATCGACACCGACGACTCGGGGCAGCGACAGTAGTTTCAGCGCGTCGTCCAGCGTGACGGTCTGTAAATCCATGCTGCGCAACAGCGAACCGGTCCGTGGCTTGGGACCGGTGGGTTTCTTGCCCTTCTTCGCGCCGACGGCATCCGGGTCGTCGGGCGGCTCCGGCAAGATCTCGGTGACATATGGGCCGTAGCGACCGTCTTTCGCGACGATCTCGTGACCGGTCTCCGGATCCACCCCGAGCGTGCGACCTTCCTGGGGTGTGGCGAAAAGCTGTTCGGCCACCTCCAGAGTCAGCTCGTCGGGCGTCAGCGTGTCGTTGAGATTGGCTCGCTGCGGCTTCAACTCGCCGTCGTCGCCGAGCACCATCCGTTCCAGGTAGGGCCCGTTCTTACCCACCCGCACATAAATGGCGCGTCCCTCGGCATCGTCAAAGACCTTGATGGAGTTGACTTCTCGAGCGTCGATCCCTTCGAGATTGACTCCGACAAGTTTCTTCAGCCCCCCGGAACGGGCGATCGACTCCGGGACGCCGTGATCGCCGCCGAAGTAGAAGTTGTTGAGCCAGGTGGTGCGCTGCTCGCTCCCGGATGCGATCGCGTCGAGTTCGTCTTCCATCGCCGCGGTGAAGCCGTAGTCGACGAGCCGGCCAAAGTGCTGTTCCAGCAGACCGGTGACGGCGAACGCGACCCATGAAGGCACCAGAGCGCTGCCCTTCTTGTACACATAGCCGCGGTCCTGGATGGTCTTGATGATCGACGAGTACGTCGACGGGCGGCCGA
>DAIODV010000306.1:0-4860 GCA_036746615.1 Mycobacterium sp. | reverse complement strand
ACCGACCGGGCCAGCACGACCCAAGAGGCGATCCTGACCGCAGCCGAACGGCTGTTCGCTGAGCACGGGGTGTTCGCCGTGTCCAACCGGCAGGTCAGCGAGGCTGCCGGCCAGGGCAATAACGCCGCGGTCGGCTACCACTTCGGCACCAAAACCGATTTGGTGCGGGCCATCGAGCAACGCCATCGCATCCCGATCGAGCGACTGCGGGAAGACATGGTGGCGCAGACCCTCGAGTCCGGTGCCGACGATATGCGCAGTTGGGTGGCGTGTCTGGTCCGCCCGCTGACCGACCACTTAACGGCTCTCGGCAACCCAACTTGGTACGCGCGCTTTGCCGCACAAGTGATGACCGATCCGGCCTACTACAACATCGTGGTCAAGGATGCCCTCACCTCTGAATCGCTGGTTCAGGTGATCGACGGGATCAGCCGCTGTCTTCCCGAGCTGCCGATCGATGTTCGGGTGGAACGCAACCTGATGGCCCGCAACCTGCTGATGCATACCTGCGCCGATCGTGAAAGGGCAATGGCCGCAGGCGCATCCGTGCCGAGCGCCTCTTGGCAGGCTGCCGGGTCCAGTCTGATCGACGCGGTTGTGGGACTCTGGCTCGCGCCGGTCACACCGCACTAGTGAAGAAGTAGCGATGAAAGTGACTGTGGATCAAGACAAATGCGCTTCGTCGGGAAACTGCGTGATGCACGCTCCCGAAATTTTCGACCAGCGCGACGATGACGGAGTCGTCGTTCTGCTGAATGAGAACCCGCCCGCCGAACAGGCCGATAACGCCCGTAAGGCCGCCGCGGGTTGCCCCGCGCTGGCCATCGGAATTGAGGAGTGAGAAGTGTCCGACACCCTCACCGCAACTGAGGCGGTCTCTGAGGTACCGGAATATCCGATGGGTCGGTCCGCCGGCTGTCCATTCGCTCCGCCACCGGAGGTGATGGAGCTGTCAGCGGCGCGCCCGTTGTCGCGAGTGAAAATCTGGGACGGCAGCACCCCTTGGCTCATCACCGGTTACGACGAAGTGCGCACGTTGTTCTCCGACTCCCGCGTCAGCGTTGACGACCGGCGGCCCGGCTTTCCGCACTGGAACGCGGGCATGCTGTCGACGGTGCACAAGCGCCCCAGATCGGTCTTCACGTCTGACGCAGAGGAGCACACCCGGTTTCGGCGCATGCTGTCAAAGCCCTTCACGTTCAAGCGGGTTGAAGGCCTGCGGCCGGCGATCCAGCAGATCACCGACGAGCACATCGACGCGATGCTGGCCGGACCGCGACCGGCCGACATCGTCACCGCGCTCGCACTGCCAGTGCCGTCGCTGGTCATCAGCCAGCTGTTGGGCGTGCCGTATGAGGACGCGGAGATGTTCCAGCACCACGCCAACATCGGGCTTGCGCGCTATGCGACCGGTGAGGACACCGTCAAAGGTGCGATGAACTTGAACAAATACCTCGCTCAGCTGGTCGAGGCCAAGATGGAAAACCCTGCCGAGGACGCGGTTTCGGATCTGGCCGAGCGGGTCAGTGCCGGTGAGCTCAGTGTCAAGGAGGCCGCGCAGCTGGGCACCGGCCTGCTGATCGCCGGGCACGAAACCACGGCCAACATGATCGGCCTCGGCGTGCTGGCGCTGCTGCAGTATCCCGAGCAGGCAGTGGTGCTACGTGACACCGACGACCCGAAAGTCGTCGCAAACGCAGTCGAGGAACTGCTGCGCTACCTGTCGATCATCCAAAACGGGCAGCGCCGCGTCGCCGCCGAGGACATCGAGATCGCCGGCGAAGTGATCCGCGCCGGGGAAGGAATCATCATCGACCTGGCGCCCGCGAATTGGGATGCCAAGGCGTTCGCCGAACCCGAGCGGCTTTACCTGCACCGCTCGGGTGCAGGCCAGCACGTTGCATTCGGCTATGGCAGACATCAATGCGTCGGTCAGCAGCTGGCTCGCGCCGAGCTGCAAATCGTTTTCCACACGCTGCTGCGTCGCATCCCCACCCTGGAGCTGGCGGTGCCGATCGAGGATGTTCCGTTCAAGCACGACCGGCTCGCATATGGCGTCTATGAACTGCCGGTGACCTGGTGAATACTTTCGAACAAGTGTGGATCCGATTGGAGGGCCAATGATGTCGCCTCAAACAAGCACCGCTTCGCTTTACCCGCCCGGAGGTTTCGGCGCACCCAAGGATCGGCACGGCCACGCCGGCGGAACCAACGTCGGTCTGCCGGAAGGAACCGTGGTTTTCTCGGCGGATAACCATATTTCGCTGGCGGACGACATTTTCTACCAGCGTTTCCCGGACGCCTTCAAAGACAAGGCGCCGCGGATCTGGTACGAGGACGGTGCCTACCAAGTCGGGAGAAAAGGACAGTCGTTTCTGCCGGGTGACTTCAGTGCGGTTCTGATGCAATACGACGACCTGCCGGGAGCGGCAAGCACCAACATCGAGGCCCGGATTCAGGAGCTACGCGAAGACGGTGTCGAGAAGGAACTGGCGTTCCCCAATGCCATCCTGGCGCTGTTCCACTACCCGGACAAGGAACTTCGCGAACTCGCATTCCGTATCTACAACGAGTACATCGCCGAGCTGCAGGAGCGCTCCGGCGGCCATTTCTACGGCGCCGGGCTGATCAACTGGTGGGATCCGCAAGGCACTCGGCGCACGCTGGCCGAACTGAAATCGTTGGGACTCAAGACTTTCCTGCTGCCGCTCAACCCGGGCAAGGACGACGAGGGCAACATCATCGACTACGGCAGCACCGCGATGAAACCGGTGTGGGAAGAGATCGAGGCCGCAGGGCTTCCAGTGACCCACCACATCGGCGAGACGCCGCCGAAAACACCGTGCCAGTTCAACAGCGTGGTGGTCGGCATGATGATCAACATCGACGGCTTCCGGGAACAGTTCGCCAAGTACATCTTCTCCGGCATTCTCGACGATCACCCAAGCCTGCGGATCGGCTGGTTCGAGGGCGGGATCGCCTGGGTCCCTTGGGCTCTGCAAGACGCCGAGCATCTGGTGGCGTCATATCAGCACATGTTCAATCGGCCTCTGGAGCATGACGTGCGCTATTACTGGGACAACCACATGAGCGCATCGTTCATGGTCGACCCGCTTGGGCTGAAGCTCATCGACCAGATCGGCATCGGCAAAGTGATGTGGTCGAGCGATTATCCGCACAACGAAAGCACTTTCGGGTATTCGGAGAAATCGTTGGCCGCCGTTGTCGATTCGGTCGGTGCAGAGGCCGCGGCACGGATCGTCAGCGGCAACATCACAAAATTCCTCAATCTTTCATGACGACATTTTTGTCAGCACCAACGTCCGCTCTCGACATCCCGGACGCGCCCGATCTTGATCGGATGCGTCACGAGACCGGCGCGCAGCTGCGTTCGGCAATGGCGGAGCGCGGCGTGGATGCCTTGCTGCTGCTCGGAAACAACAACGTCGTCTATGCAACCGGAGTGAGCTGGCCGTTGGGTGACGCCGGGTTGTCTCACGTCGAACGCCCGGTCGCAGTGGTGCTCGCCGACGACCCGCACCCGCACCTGTTCCTGCCGTTCCGCGAAGGCGCCGCATCGGAATCGGGTCTGCCCGTTGACCATTTGCACGGCCCGGTCTATCTGGAATTCGACGAGGGAGTCGAGAACTTCGCACGGGTTATCGAGGATCTAGTCCCTGCCGGGGCGGTACTCGCGGTGGACGAACTGACCGGCGCCATGCGGCGTGCGCAGCCGCGACTTTTCCGGGCAGGACGGCCCGCCGACGCCGCGCAGATTATCGGCGCGGCCAAGGTCATCAAGACCCCCGACGAGCTGGCCTGCATCCGGACCGCCTGCCGAATCACCGACGAAGCCATGGTCGACGTGCAGGCCGCGCTGGCACCCGGAATTCGCCAGATCGAGCTGTCGGCCGGTTTCATGCGCAGGGCGTTCGAACTGGGCGCGATGGCCAGCATGCTCGAGCCGATCTGGCAGGTGATGCCGCCGAGCAAGGCGGCCGGTGTCTGGACCACCCATGGCGATTTGGCGTTGCCGCTGTTGACAACTGAGCGCGAACTGGCTGCCGGTGACGTGTTGTGGACCGATGTCAGCATCACGTATGCGGGCTATTGCTCTGATTTCGGTCGTACCTGGATCGTCGGCCAAGACCCCACTCCGCGTCAGCAGGCGCAATTTGCCAAGTGGCGGGAAATCCTGGCCGCGGTGCTCGAGGTGACGAAGGCCGGCGCCACCGCGGCCGAATTGGGCAGGGCGGCAACGAAAGCCAACGGCGGTAGCCGGCCGTGGCTGCCGCACTTCTATCTGGGCCATGGAATCGGCGTGAATGCCGCCGAAATGCCAATGATCGGCACCGATCTCGGCGATGAGTTCGATGAGAACTTCGTCTTCGAGCCCGGCATGGTGGTGGTGCTGGAGCCGGTGGTGTGGGAGGACGGCACCGGCGGATATCGCAGCGAAGAGATTGTCGTCATCACCGAGGAAGGCTGGATTCCGTTGACCGACTACCCGTTTGACCCCTATGGCGCGCACTGAGGTTCTGCCCGACGACCGCGCGCTGCGTGAGGGTCGCCGGGAGCGGGCGCTGGCCCAGATGGAAGACCACGACCTCGACGTGCTGGTGCTGGGTCGGCAGGCCAACGTGCGGTATGTCTCCGGTGCGCCACAGCTGTGGGTGGCCGGTACCCGGCCGTTCGGACCGACATGCGTGGTGGTCCGGAAGACGGGGGCGATCCACCTGCTCAGCACCTGGGACGAGGGGGTTCCCGACGACATCCCGCATGAGAACCTGTACGGGATCGCCTGGAATCCAATGAACACGATTTCGGTGCTGAAGGGCATCGAGGGTGCTGCGAGCGCCA
>DAIODV010000305.1:0-4905 GCA_036746615.1 Mycobacterium sp. | reverse complement strand
CTGGCCGTCGCGCTGCGAAATAGCGTCATTGCGGACAAGGCGCCGAGCCCCGCTCTACGGTAACGATGATCGGCGATCGTTGGAACGTGACGGACGACGAGGTCGCCCGTCACTATCCATGCGACGACTTCGTGCGCGCGCCGACGCTGCAAGCATGGCGTGGGGTTTCCGTTCGCACCACACCAGAAGCGTTGTGGCCGTGGGTCGGCCAGATCAGGATCGCACCGTACTCCTACGACTGGATCGACAACCTCGGCCATCGCTCACCGCAGCAGCTCATGGGCTTGCCCGACCCGGTAGTCGGCGAGCCGTTTACCACTGCCGCAACGCGGCGCTTCGGGCGCATCCTCGCGGTCGAGACGCCCAAGGAGCTCACCGGTGAAATCTTGGGCGCCTGCATCTCTTATGTCCTTGTGCCGCAAGGCCCGACAACCCGGCTGCTGATGAAAATCGTTACGCCCATGAGCCGCTGGTTCACCCCCGCGCTATCGGTCGGCGATCTCATCATGGCTCGCCGGCAGCTTCTCAACATCAAAAGCCTCGCCGAACGACACCGCGCGGTGGCAAACTAACCCCGTGCCGCCGTATCGGGACGTGGCCGAGTTCAACGATCGGGCTGCGAGCTACGACGATGGCTGGCGGGGACGCCTGCATCATGAGATCTCCGAGCGCACCGCCAACCTCGCTGTGGCTACCGTTGCGGCGCCCAACCGCGTGCTCGATTTGGGCTGCGGCACCGGTTATCTGCTGCGTGTGCTGGCAGACCGCTATCCCGACGCCGAGCAGCTTGTCGGCATCGACGCAGCGCCCGCGATGGTGCAGACAGCCAAGACCGTCACCCAAGACGACCGGTTGTCGTTCGCCGTCGGCGTCGCCGAACAGATCGGGTACCCCGACGAGACATTCGACCTGATCGTCAGCACGACCTCATTCGATCACTGGTCTGACCAACAGGCGGGGCTGCGCGAATGCGCCCGTGTGCTGCGTCGCGGCGGCTGGCTGGTGCTTGTCGACCAGTTCTCCTGGATGCTGCTGCCGACGATGCTCACCAGCCGCCGCGGCAAAGCGCGCACCAGACATCGCGCCACGCGGCTGTTGCTGCGCGCGGGGTTCGTCTCGTCGCACTGGCACCGGCTGCACGCGGCGATCATCAACGCGGTCACCGCGACGAAGCCGGCTTAGGCCGCGAAGGCGCTCACTCCTTGGGCCGCCATACCCCAAACCGGTTGCCCTGCGGGTCCTGCAAATGAGCGAATTCGAGCGGGCCGTTGTCGGTAAACGGCACCACCACTTTCGCGCCGAGACCGGTTGCTTTGTCGATTGTGGCCTTCACGTCGTCGACCTGGACGTAGAAGATCGCGTACGACCCACCGCCCATAGCTGAGCTGTCCCACACCCCACCCTTGTCGCCGTCGATCATGCGATAGTCGCCGGACTGGTCGATCTGCCATCCGAACAGCCCGCCGTAGAACGCGCTCGTGGCGCCGGCGTCGGAGGTACCGATTTCGAAATAGTTGACCACATTGGCCATGGTCGCCATCCCTTTCCGAAGTTGCTTGGATTAACGACCGCAGTATGGCGCGGGGGTCCGACAAGTCCGATCGGGCCTGCTCAGGGTCCAGCGAACGGCAGGAAGCTGCCGTCGAGCGCCTGCAGATGGCCAATCGTTCGCCCGGTCACGACCTGCGGATCTACCAGCGTCAACTCCACTGCCGCCTGCGCGAACTCCTCGGCCTGCGCCACGTCGTCGAATCCGGGGGCGTAGTACGAAAGCCCCGGCGTCATAATCGGTTTGGACGGCGCTAAAGCGTTGACCGCGATGTTATGGCCCTGCAGATCGTAGGCTGCGCACCACGTCAAGTGTTCCAGCGCGGCCTTGGATCCCCCATATCCAGGAAGTACGCCGCCGCTGCGGTCCGGGTAGGGCCCGTCTCCGGGCAGTCGCGACGCGACCGAGGTGATGTTGATGATCGAGCCGCCCTTCGCGGCGATCATGTCGGGACAGACCAACTGGATCAACTCGTAGGCCGCGAACACCGAGATCTCGAAGTGTCGCCGGTAGGCGCCTAGCGGCGTACCAAGTAGCGGCGGCCAATCGGGCTTGGGCGCAGCCGGTGCGGCTTTTGCCGGCTTGGCACGCCTCTCGTCATCTGGCCTCGGCGGACGACCCGGCGCAGTGAACGCCGCATTGTTGACCAGAATCGTGATGGGACCCAACGCGTCTCGGGACTGATCGACAAGCCGCGCGACATCATCACGGTCCAGCAAGTCGGCCCGGATAGCGACCGCCCGTCCGCCGGCCGACTCGATATCGGCGACCGTTTCGCCGATGGTTCCGGGAAGCCGCTCGTCCCAAACACTTTCGGTGCGCCCAACCACGGCGACCGCCGCGCCCTGAGCCGCGAGCGCCAACGCGATCGCCCTGCCCAACCCACGGCTGGCGCCGGTGACGATCGCGCCGCGGCCGTCAAGTCGTCCGGTCATCGGCCCGACCCTACATCTCGGGTGACACCGTGAACGAGGATGGCCGTGGTCTGATCCACCCAGGCGTCGTCGAGTTGTTCGTCGGGCCGCAGCAAAAGCCGCAACAACGTTGACCCACCGATCAACTCGATCAGCCGGTCGGGATCGACGTCGCGGTGCACCTCGCCGCGGTCGACGCCCTCCCTCAGCCGGGCCCGCACGGCGGTGAACAGATCCACGAAACGCGACATCACCCGGGCATTGAGCGCGGAGTCAGCACTCATGTCGGCGACCAGCCCGGGCAACGCCGCGCGCACTACCGGCGTCGTGAACACATCCCGCGCGGCAGCGATCATCGCCCGCACATCAGCCGCCATGTCACCCGCAGGAGCCACCAACGCAGTGGGCGCCACCGGAAACGCCGCCTCGTGCACCAATTCGGCCTTGCTCGACCACCGGCGATACAACGCAGTCTTGGTGGTTCCGGCGCGTTCGGCCACCGCGGCCAACGTCAGGCTCGAATAGCCGATTTGCACAAGCAGATCCGCGGTTGCCGTCAGTATGGCAGCGTCGATTCGCGGATCCCGGGGCCGTCCGGCACCCGAAACCTTGTCAACCGAAGGTAGGTCTGCTTTCATAACGCTACCTACCGTATCGTAATTGGCTCCGCCGGTCCCGAAGAATGGAGGCACCCCGTGGCCAACGAACCTGTGCTCGACAAAGTCGACCGACTCCAGCGCTCCAGCCGCGACGTCACCACGCTGCCCGCGGTGATGTCACAGTGGTTGTCAACCGTGCTGCCCGGAGGAGCGACACCACAGGTGACCGTGGAGAGCGGCATTGACTCCACCGGCATGTCGTCGGAGACCATCATCTTCTCTGCCTCCTGGGAGCAGGACGGCCGGCCTGTGACGCAGAAGCTGGTGGCCCGGGTGGCGCCCACCGCAGCGGATGTCCAGGTCTTCCCGACGTATCGGCTTGACCACCAGTTCGACGTGATACGGAAGGTCGGCGAGCTGACCGATGTTCCGGTTCCGCAGGTGCGCTGGCTGGAGCCGACCGGCGACGTCCTGGGCACACCGTTCTTCTTGATGGACTACGTCGAGGGCGAAGTGCCGCCCGACGTCATGCCGTACACCTTCGGCGGCAACTGGTTCGCCGATGCGGCGGCTGAGCGTCAGCGCGAGCTGCAGGACGCCACCGTCGAAGTGCTGGCGAAGCTTCATTCAATCCCCAACGCCGAGAGCACGTTTGGATTCCTGTCTGATGGACCAGGTGACACCGCACTGCGCAGGCACTTCAACTGGGTGCGGTCCTGGTATGACTTCGCGGTGCCCGACATCGGGCGATCACCGTTGCTGGAGCAGACATTTGAATGGCTGGAAGCCAACTGGCCCGCAGAGGCCGACGCGCGTAAGCCGGTGCTGTTGTGGGGCGACGCCCGGGTGGGCAACGTGTTGTATCGCGATTATCAGCCGGTGGCGGTACTGGACTGGGAGATGGTGACACTCGGCCCACGCGAGCTCGACGTTGCATGGATGATATTCGCGCACATGGTCTTTCAAGAGCTCGCCGGTCTGGCCACGTTGCCGGGCTTGCCCGAAGTGATGCGCGAGGAGGACGTCCGCGCTACGTACCAGCGGCTCACCGGCACCGAAATCGGTGATCTGCACTGGTTCTACGTCTACTCAGGGGTGATGTGGGCGGTGGTGTTCATGCGTACGGGCGCACGGCGCGTGCACTTCGGGGAAACCGAGAAACCTGAAAGCGTGGAATCGCTTTTCTACCACGCCGGATTGCTCAAGCGTCTAATCGGAGAGGATCAGTAATGCTCGGACCGCTCGACGAGTTCCCGGTACATCAGGTTCCGCAGCCGATCGCGTGGCCCGGTTCCTCGGACCGCAACTTCTACGACCGCTCCTACTTCAACGCCCACGACCGCACCGGGAACATCTTCGTGATCAGCGGCATCGGCTACTACCCCAACCTCGGGGTCAAGGATGCGTTCGTGCTTGTCCGCCGCGGCGATACCCAGACCGCGGTGCACCTATCGGACGCCATCGACCAGGACCGGCTCAACCAGAATGTCAACGGTTACCGGATCGAGGTCAACGAGCCGCTGCACAAACTCCGGTTGATCCTCGACGAAACCGAAGGCATCGCAGCCGATCTCACCTGGGAAGGCCTCTTCGACGTCGTTCAGGAGCAGCCGCACCTGATGCGCTCGGGCAACCGGGTGACGCTGGACGCGCAGCGCTTCGCCCAGCTCGGCAGCTGGAGTGGACATATCGCCGTCGATGGCGAAGAGATCGCCGTCGACCCCGCCACCTGGATCGGCAGCCGCGACCGATCCTGGGGCATCAGGCCGATCGGCGAGCCCGAACCCGCGGGCCGGCCCGCCGACCCGCCGTTCGAGGGCATGTGGTGGCTGTACGTGCCGAT
>DAIODV010000304.1:0-4955 GCA_036746615.1 Mycobacterium sp. | reverse complement strand
CCGTCATGGGCCTAACCTCTTCTCGCCTCGTCGCGACTCTATCTCTGTAGAGAGAGATTCACGAGTGTAGCTCAGGGCCGACACGGCCCTCGAGCTAGGGCAAACTGGGGAGTCGAGATGGCTGACATCACCAACTTGATCCTCACTGACCATGAGTGGTTCCGCGAACGGTTCGCCCGGCTGGACGATCTGCAAGCGCAGACGCCGCTCGACCATGCCGCATTGGAGCGGGTCTGGCGTCCGCTTGGCGAGAAGCTCGATCTGCACGCCTACATCGAAGAGAAGATCTTTTATCCGCAGCTGCTCAAGCGCGGCGCCGACGACCCCGAAGGCGAAACGCTCGATGCCATCGGCGATCACAACGACATTCGCAACGGCGTGCGCGCCGCGAACGCTGTCCCGATCGGCACCGAGCAATGGTGGGCCGCGGTCGGTCAGACCCGACAAGCCAACGACGATCACATGGGCGAAGAAGAACGAGAAGGGCTTTCAGATTTCCGCCGTCATGCCCCGATCGGTCTTCGTGAATCACTCGGACGCCAATACACCGAGTTCATGGCGCAGCATCCCACCACGCGGGGGTTAGAGATCACCGACCGCGACCCCCAGCGTTATGTCGAAGGTCTCGAGAACACCGCGCCGGACAAACCCGCGGACTACTCGCTGCGCATCGGCAGCTTGAAAGGCAAATGACGCGTCGCGGCTAGACCGTCAGCCGTGGCCAGAGCCGCAACCGACGCCAGGAAGACATCCGTTACCACCCGGCACGCCGCCCGGACCCCAGAACTGGCCACCGGAGCCGCAACCAACACCCGGGACGCAGCCTTGCCCGCCCGGACCCCCACCGGGACCGTTATCTTGGCCACCGGAGCCGCAGTTGCCGTTGGCGTCGCAGCCGCCACCGCCCGGCTGTTGCATGGAGATGGGCGCTACGCCGACCGTGGCCGGCCCTGCCGCGAAAGCCTCAGTTGCTGCCACAGGCATAACAGCAATCGCCCCAGCAACGGCGCCACCCACTACCAGCGGTTTGATCAGGTCGAATTTCGCTAACATGCGTGCGGTGTACCCCTTCCACACATGTGCAAAACGTCACTGTCAAAATTTGCTGGCCTAACACCGGGAGCGGCCATTTGCGCGGTGCGCAATCTGGAACAGGTTGCCGAACGGATCGCGGACCATCGCCCGCCTGTCGCCGTAGGGAGTGTTGAACGGCGCTTCCAGGCTCATTGCTCCCGCGGTAAGCGCTCGGTGGTACACCCGATCCGCATCGTCGACGTAGACGTAGAGAAATGCGGGAAACAGTTCACGCTCGACGGCCGAGGTCACCATCACAACGGAGTCGCCGATGCGCACTTCCGTCGGACGGCCAACTTGCACCTGGCCAACGGCGTCGAAGACCGCACACAGGAACTCGACCACCGCTTCGGCGTCGCTCACGACCATCCGCGGCGTGACCGAATGGAATTCCGGAGGTCGGTCGACCTTCATGCTGCGGCCTCCAAATCGTGTCCTAGCGCGGGTGGCTCGTGATGTTGATGACGTTTCCATCTGGTGCTCGCACAAAGAATCGGCGCAAGCCCCATGCCTCTTTAGTTAATGGATGCACGATTTCGTAGCCGAGCTCTTGTGCCTCTGCGTAGGCCGAGTCGATGTCGTCGGTGGCCACCGAAATGACCGAGTCTTCAACAGCGGTGGCATCTCGCGTCACCAGCTGGACCGCTGCCTTGCCGTCGGCAGAGGTAAGCCGAGTTACCCACCCCAGGGTGAACTCTTCGTCGGCCAGCCCGAGGTAGTCGGCGTAAAAACGCTTGGCCGCCTCGATATCGGCCACCCGAAGGTTGGCCATGACTTTGGTAGCTTGCATCGGTCAACTCGGCAACGGCTCGCCGGGATAGTCGCCGAACGACCACAGGTTGCCCTCGGGATCACGGACGGCGAATTCACGCGCGCCGTAATCGGTTTCGCCAAGCGGCCGCACCACCTCAGCTTTGTGCTGAAGGACCCGCTCATAAAGCGCATCCGGGTCGGCAGTCACGATGTAACCGCCCGCGGTGCCGGGCTCGCGGCACCACTCGGCGTTCGGCTTGTAACTGCCGAGCATGATTCCGCCGCTTCCTTCGGGCCACTGCAGTTGCGCATGATCAACGGTGTCGCCGTCGCCGTAACGCGCGGAGAGAACGAATCCGAAAGTGTCCACGTAGTAATCGATCAGCTTCGGCGCGTTATGAGCTTGCAGCGTCAGCCATACGGTCGGATTAGGAGTAGTCATGCTCCCAGTCTGATCGCGATGCGTGGCCGCCGTCTTGAATGTTTCGGAACTCCTCGGCGACCCAGCGCCGCGGCGGTGCGCCCGCGAATCGGACGAATTCACGGCTCAGGTGGGCTTGATCGCTGTAACCGGTGTCCATCGCAACCGCGGCCAGGTCGAGCGGCGCACTCCGACGCACCGACTCGGCGATCCGCGCGGTGGCATGCTCGAAGCGCATCAGCATCGCAACAGTCTTCGGCGAACGGCCGACTTCGCGCTGGAATAGCGTCGTTAAATGTCTGGCGCTCAAGTCAACTCGACCGGCAACCGCGCTCACCGGTGCTCGGCCGCGACTGCGCTGCAGCAAATGCCAGGCATAGGCGACTTCGGGGCGAACGGTCGAATGATCGCGGCGTGTGCGCGCGGCCACCAAGTACTCGGCGATCAACGCAAACGCATCTCGCCAATGACCGGCATCGCTTACCCGTTCACGCAGCTCGATGCCGCGCCGACCCAACACAGTGGTGCCGTCGTAGTCGCTGAGACTCAGTTCGGCGCTGGGCATTCCGAACAGTGCGCGCGAGGCGAGCGGGTGGACCGCCAGCTGAACGCCGGTTTGGCCGTGTCGTTGGCGCACGTGCGCGGCCTGGACATGCAATCCGCCCAGAAGCAGCGGGTTGGGTCGTGCCGTCGGAAGCGCTTCGGCAGTGTCCGCCGCCTCCACCCCGTCATCCAGGCTGACGATAAACGTCAGCGTTGACGACGGCATGCCGCGATGCACCCCGCCCGGCATCTCCCGGGCGCGGTATCCCACCATCGACGCAACGCCGGGGGCGCTCCGCGGCGGTGCAGTAACGAATTCCCAAGTGGGTTCCGCCTCGTCGGCAACCACGCCTCCTACGCTAGCCGCTAACCTGGCTCCTGTGAGCGGCCAGAAAGTACCCGGCGGGGTGGTGCACAAGCTGCCTGCGGATTTACGTGAGGCGCTGATCGCCAACGGCGAGGCACTCGCAGCCTGGAACGACATCACGCCGTTGGCGCGCAACGAGTTCATCTGCTGGGTCGAGGACGCCAAACAACAAGCGACGCGAGAGCGACGCATTCGCCGGACCCGGGAAGAACTGGAGGAGGGCATGCGCCGGCCCTGCTGCTGGCCCGGCTGCAAGCATCGCGAGCGCACCGGCCGGTAACCGGGCGCGACACTTCGAACCGATCTCTTTACCTGCGCGCGATGCAGTACTACGCTGTGTGGTACTACGTCGCATAGTAGACCGGCAGTGCCGCGTAGCTGCGGTTTCGGCCGTGAGGAGATGGTCGTCATGAGCCTCAGCCTTGCGAATATCGCTGCGCGCCAAGCTGACGACATTGATGTCCGATATCACCCGTCGGCCGCGGTGCGCCGCCAGCTCAACAAAGTCTTCCCGACGCACTGGTCGTTCTTGCTGGGTGAGATCGCCTTGTACAGCTTCATCGTTTTGTTGATCACCGGCGTCTATCTGACGTTGTTCTTCGATCCGTCGATGACTGAGGTCACCTACAACGGCGTCTATCAACCGTTGCGCGGTGTGGAGATGTCGCGGGCCTACGCGTCAGCGCTCAACATCTCCTTCGAAATTCGTGGCGGGCTATTCGTACGCCAGATTCACCACTGGGCCGCGCTGATGTTCGCGGCCGCGATCATGGTGCACTTGGCCCGCGTCTTTTTCACTGGCGCGTTCCGCCGGCCTCGCGAAGCCAATTGGGTGATCGGTGCGCTGTTGCTCATCGTGACCATGTTCGAGGGCTACTTCGGCTATTCGCTGCCCGACGATCTGCTCTCCGGTATCGGGCTGCGCGCTGCGCTGTCCTCAATCACGTTGGGGCTACCGGTGATTGGCACGTGGCTGCACTGGGCGTTGTTCGGCGGCGACTTCCCTGGCGACGTGTTGATCCCGCGGCTTTACGCCATTCATATCTTGATCTTTCCCGCCATCATCTTGGCGTTGATCGGGGTCCATCTGGCATTGGTGTGGTTCCAGAAACACACCCAGTTCCCCGGGCCTGGGCGCACCGAGCGCAACGTGGTCGGCGTACGGGTATTGCCGGTGTTCGCCGTCAAATCCGGCGCCTTCTTCGCGTTGATCGTCGCGGTCTTGGGTCTGATGGGCGGCCTGTTGCAGATCAACCCCATTTGGAACCTGGGCCCCTACCGGCCTTCTCAAGTATCTGCGGGCAGCCAGCCCGACTTTTACATGATGTGGCCGGAGGGTCTCATGCGCCTGTGGCCGGCCTGGGAGCTCTACATCGGCCATCACACCGTGCCGGCAACGGTCGCGGTCGCGCTGATCATGGGTCTGGTTTTCGTATTGCTGACGATCTACCCGTTCCTGGAGAAGCGTTTCACCCGCGATTACGCCCACCACAACTTGCTGCAGCGACCGCGAGATGTGCCGGTGCGCACCGCAATTGGAGCCATGGCGATCGCCTTCTACATGGTGCTCACCCTGAGCGCGATGAACGACATCATCGCGTTCAAATTCCATATCTCACTGAATGCGACGACGTGGATCGGGCGCATCGGCATGGTCGTGCTGCCGCCAATCGTCTACTTCATCACCTATCGCTGGGCGATCGGCCTGCAGCGCAGCGACCGCGCGGTGCTCGAGCACGGCATCGAAACCGGCATCATCAAACGCTTGCCGCACGGCGCCTACATCGAACTGCACCA
>DAIODV010000303.1:1301-4960 GCA_036746615.1 Mycobacterium sp. | reverse complement strand
AACGCGCCCTCATAGGCGGCCGCCGCCAACCTGGCCTGAGCACTGGTCTGAGCGGCTTGCAGCGAGCTGCCCTGCAGCCACGTGATGTACGGCGCCGTCGCCGACGCCATCCGAACCGAGGTCGGACCCAACCAGGGCCCGCCGGTCAACTGCTGGATCACCGATTGATACGAGTTGGCAGTCGTCTCTAGGTCAGCCGCCAACTCGTCCCACGCCGAGGCCGCCGCCATCAACGGTCCAGACCCCGCGCCGGAATACATCAGCGCCGAGTTGATCTCGGGCGGAAAGATCATAAAGCTCATCGGCTAAACCTGGCTTGCTACCACGTTCGCTGCTTCGGTCAGCCCATAGGCACTGGCTCCGGAGCGCAATGCGGCCACTAGCTGCTCATGTACTTCCGCCGCCTGGGCGGCGATCTGCTGATACGTCAGGCCCTGCTGACCGAACTGGGCCGCCGTCATCGCCGACACAAGGTCGGACGCCGCCGGGGCCAATCCCGTTGTCGGCGCCGCGGCAGCCGCATTGCGGGCCACCATCGCATCGCCGAGACCGGACAAATTGCTCGCAGCACCGGACAACACATCCGGCTCGGTAGTTACGAACGACACGGCGCCCTCCTTGAGATGACGTCAAACCCCCGGGTCAACTCCTGCATAAGTTAATGCAATTAACTCATTGCAGAGAGCGTTCGTCCGGGGGGCCCAACGGTGCGGTAATCGTAAAGCACAGACGCGCGCGTTGTGCTGAAAAAAGCCAAAGACATTCAGCTCGCATCAACATTTCTCTGGAAGTTCAGACACGACGCACACACATGAGACCGCAGCGCGCTGAACGACATCGGGTTGAACCGTATTATTAGACGTTTGTCAATAGTTTCTGCAGCGCAGCTCGTCCCTCGTCATCAAGCGGCAGCAGTGGCCGGCGCGGTTCCCCAACGCCGGCGCCAATTAACTCCAGCCCGGCCTTGACCGTGGTGGCCAACCCGCCTGCCACGATAAACTCCAGCAGCGGCTTGAGCTCGGTGTAAATGGCTTGCGCTCTTGGCAATTCGCCCGCGCGCACTGCGTCGTACAGGTCAATGCAGGGCTGTGGGCGCAGACACGGCGCGGCCGTACACCAACCGGCGGCGCCTGCGCGCAGCGCGTCGAGCACCAGCGGATTGCTCCCGTTGTAGAAGGGCAGCCGGCCGTCGCTGAGCCGGTCGATGCTCTGCATTCGGGAAAGGTCACCGGTGGACTCTTTGACCATCGTGACGTTGTCGACGGCCTCAAACATCCGCACCAGTAGTTCCGGGCTCATATCTACGCCACTAGTCGCCGGATTGTTGTACATCATGATAGGAATGCCGATCGCGTCACCAATACTGAGAAAATGCTTAAAAATTTCCCTTTCGGAAAGCTTCCAGTAAGACACCGGCAAGACCATCACCGCGTCGGCGCCGGCGCGTTCCGCATACTGCGCGCGGCGTGCGGTCCGGGCAGTCGTCACGTCCGAAATTCCGACCACGACGGGTACCCGGCCGTCGACCGCCGCGATCGTGATGTCGACGACGGCATCGAACTCGTTTTCGTCGAGGTAGGCCAGTTCGCCGGTACTGCCCAGCGGGGCGATCGCATGCACGCCGCTGACCACCAGCCGGTCAACCAGCGCGTGCAGTTGCCCGGTGTCAATCGTGCCCGCCGAGTCGGTGGCGAACGGAGTCACCGGGTAGGCGATGATGCCGTGGATCTTCGGCAGCGGCGAATCGGGCACGGGCGAACTCCTTATCCGGTCAGCACGTCAGGGTGGCGGGCCAGTGCTCGGCGAGCGTAGTAGGCGAAGTTGGCTCGGCTGCGTTGTGGCCGCAACGTCCAGTCGTGGGCCTCTCGCGCAAGCCGTTCCGGCAGTTCCTTGATGGTGCCGGCGGCCATCGCGGCAAGCTGCAGCTTGGCGGCACGCTCGATGAGTACCGCCAGTGAGCAGGCCTCCTCCACGCTGATGCCCGCCACAAGCTGGCCGTGGTGCGCCAGCAAGGCCGCCTTCTTGTCGCCGAGGGCAGCGCTGATGATCTCGCCCTCCTCGTTGCCCACCGGAACGCCCGGCCAGTCAGCCAAGAACGCGCAATCGTCGTAGAGCGGCGTGGTGTCCATGTGAGACACCACCAGCGGAACCTCGAGCATCGACAACGCCGCGGCGTGAAATGCGTGCGTGTGCACGATGCACTGCACGTCGGGCCGTGCGCGATAGATCCAGCTGTGAAAGCGATTGGCGGGGTTAGGGATTCCCTTAATATCGGGGCCGTCCAGCACGTTGAGATCTTCGTCGACGATGAGCAGGTTGTCCGCGGTGATCTCGTCGAACCCCAAACCGAGTTGCTGGGTGTAGTAGGTCCCGGGCTGCTCGGCGCGGGCGGTGATCTGTCCGGCCAGACCCGAATCGTGTCCGGCGTCGAAGAGCACGCGGCAGGTCAGCGCGACTTTCTCGCGGGTGGTCAGGCCGCTATCCCCGACGTTGGCAGCCAGGCTGTCCTGCGCACGCCGCATCAAGTCTGTCTTAGAGGTGGAAAACGTATCCGGTGACACTATGATCACGATAGGAAACTTTGTGTCATCCGGCAAGGGAGGTCGACAGTGACAGCTCTGCTGCGCGCAGTCCGCAGGCAGCGCGGCCTTACCCTGGCAAGTCTGGCCGAGCAGACCGGCCTGACCAAGAGCTATCTGTCGAAGATCGAGCGTCGCCAGAGCACACCGTCGATTGCGGTGGCGCTGAAGGTGGCCCGGGCGCTCGATGTCGATGTCGCCCAACTGTTCTCCGATGACGCCGCCGACGAGAAGATCACGATCGACCGCGCCCGCGATCGCCGCGACGCCGACGGTGAGCGCTACATCGCGCTGGCGTCGGCCGTGTTGGGAAAGTCGATGTCGCCCTTCGTGGTCCGACCCGTCGCTGCGGCGGACGATGGACCGCCTCCAGTCCATGCCGGTCAGGAACACGGCACGGTCCTCGTCGGTCGAGCTGGACTACGGCGACCAGACGATCACGCTGCGACGCGGCGACAGCGCCTACTTCGACGCGGCGGTGAGCCACAGCTTCCGTTCGGTCAGCACGGCTAGCGCCGAGGTCGTCGTCGTCGCAGACGGTTACAACAGCGCCGAGGTATCCCACACCCAGCGGCAGGTATGAATGAGGGGTGACCGACGGGGTTAGCCGCAGGACGCTGCTGACGACGGGCGCGGCGGTGGCGCTCGTCAGTGCGGGCGTCGGCGGAGGGGTTGCGCTGCTCGGCTCCCCGCAGCGCGGACCGACGCTGTGGACGCGGCCCGATCAACGCGGGGCTCAACCAGTTGGCGGCCTGCATCTGCAATTCGGCAAGGACGCTTCGACCGAAGTCGTCGTCTCATGGCACACCACCGATCCCGTTCACAACCCGCGGGTGATGCTCGGCACGCCGACGTCCGGTTTCGGCCGCGTCGTACAAGCCGAGACCCGCACGTATCGGGACGCGAAGTCCAAGACCGAAGTTCGGGTCAACCATGCCGTGCTGGACAAGCTGGCCCCCGACACCGACTATGTCTACGCCGCGGTGCACGACGGCACCGGCCCCGAGCTGGGCACCGTCCGGACTGCGCCGTCCGGGCGAAACCCGTTCCGCTTCACCAGTTTCGGCGACCAGGCTACCC
>DAIODV010000303.1:0-1291 GCA_036746615.1 Mycobacterium sp. | reverse complement strand
CCGGCGGCCGGCGATACCACCACCGCAATCGAACGTCTCGACCCGCTGTTCAACCTCGTCAACGGCGACCTGTGCTACGCCAACCTCGCGGATGACCGCATCCGCAGCTGGTCGGACTGGTTCGACAACAACAGCCGCTCGGCCCGCTACCGCCCATGGATGCCGGCGGCCGGCAACCACGAGAACGAATTGGGCAACGGGCCAGTCGGTTACGCCGCCTACCAGACGTACTTCGCCTTGCCCGACTCCGGATCCGATGCCGAACTGCGCGGGCTGTGGTATTCGTTCACGGCCGGGTCGGTGCGAGTGATCAGCCTGTCCAACGACGACGTCTGCTTCCAGGACGGCGGCAACTTCTACGTCCACGGCTACTCGGGTGGTGCGCAAAAGCGTTGGCTGGAAACCGAACTCGCTGCCGCGCGTGCCGACACGCGCGTCGACTGGGTGGTCGTCTGCATGCACCAGACCGCGATCTCCACCGCCGACCGCACCAACGGCGCCGACCTGGGCATCCGGCAGGAATGGCTGCCGCTGTTCGACCGCTACCAGGTCGACCTGGTGGTGTGCGGCCACGAGCATCACTACGAACGCTCGCATGCCGTGCGGGGAACACGGGACACCGAAACCAAAACGCCCATCCCGATCGATTCCCACGGCGATGTGATCGACACCAGCAAGGGCACCGTCCATCTGGTCATCGGCGGTGGTGGTACATCGGCGCCGTCGAACAGGATGTTCTTTCCCGAGCCCAAATGCCGCGTGCTCACCGGCGTCGGCCCATACGATCCGGCGATCCGACGCAAGGCACCCATCTACGTGGTCGAGGACGCGCCGTGGTCGGCGTATCGCGACCGCGAAAACCCGTACGGTTTCGTGGCTTTCGACGTCGACCCAGGCCCGCCCGGCGGCAACACCTCGATCAAAGCAACGCACTACGCGGTCAACGGCCCGTACGGCGCGATCAGCGTGGTCGAACAATTCACCCTCACTCGGCCCCGTCGCGGCTGATAGTTTCCTACGCTTGCCCCATGACTGATCTCCCGTTGGCCGGCAAGGTTGCCTACGTGACCGGCGCCGCCCGCGGCCAGGGCCGCTCGCACTGCATCAGGCTGGCCCGGGCCGGGGCCGACATCGTCGCGATCGATGCCTGCGGACCGGTCACCGCGCACAACGGCTATCCGCCGTCGCAGCCGGAGGATCTCGCCGAAACGGTGAATCTGGTGGAGGGCGAGGGACGGAAGATCATCGCGTCCGAAGTCGATGTGCGCAACGCGGCCGGGCAGCAGCGGGT
>DAIODV010000302.1:0-4974 GCA_036746615.1 Mycobacterium sp. | reverse complement strand
CGGGGCGCGGTACTCGCCGCCCGTGTCCTGGTATTCCGGTGCCGGCAGGGCACGGGTGTCGAGTTTGCCGTTGACGGTCAACGGCAGTACATCCACCGGAACCAGTGCGGCCGGAACCATATACGCCGGCAGCCGCTCGGCCAGCGCAGCACGGATCTCGGAGGGATCGGCGTGCCCGGTGATATAGCCGACCACGCGCTTGTCGCCGAGGCGGTCCTCGCGGACGATCACCACCGCCTGCTCGACCCCGTCGAGCGCATTCAAAGCGGCCTGGATTTCCCCGAGCTCGATGCGATAGCCACGGATCTTGACTTGCTCGTCGGCGCGGCCCACGTAGCGCAGCTGCCCATCCGCGCCCCACCACATCAGATCGCCGGTGCGATACATCCGCGCGCCGGGCGCCCCGAACGGACAGGCCACAAACCGCGTCGCGGACAGACCGGCCCGGCCCACATAACCGTCGGCCACACCGGCGCCGGCCACATACAGTTCGCCGACGACCCCGGCCGGCACCGGCCGCAACCAGCCGTCGAGCACGAAAAAGCCAAGATGCGCCAGCGGCCCCCCGATCGGGCTGACAGCGCTGTCGGCATCGTTGCCGCCGATTTCGCGGAACGACGCATGCACCGTGGTCTCGGTGATGCCATACATATTGATCAGCCGCGGCAAGCCCGAATGATTGTCCAGCCAGGTCCGTAGCCGCTGCGGTTCCAGCGCCTCACCGCCGAACACCACCGCTTCAAGCTTGAGCTGATCCGCCAACTCGGGGGCCAGCGCATCAGCGCTCTGCAACGCGTAAAACGCCGACGGTGTCTGGCTCAGGATCGTGACCTGTTCAGCCACCAGCAACGCGTGCAAATCTTCCGGCGAGCGCACCACCGCGTCGGGCGCCACCACCACCCGGCCGCCGTACAGCAGCGCCCCCCAGATCTCCCACACCGAGAAGTCGAAGGCCAGCGAATGGCACTGCGACCACACCTGACCGGCCAGCTCCAGGTCCACGTCCAGGGTGTCCAGCAGCCGGGTCACGTTGCGGTGCGGGACCGCCACGCCCTTGGGGGTCCCCGTAGTGCCCGAGGTATAGATGAGGTAAGCGATGTCGTCCGGAGTCGGTGCTGGTAGCGCGGTCCTCGGTTGGCTGTGTACCGCCGGGTCGTCGAGATCGACCACCAGCAGGTCATGCCCGTCCAGCCGCGGGCGCAATTCGGCGGTGGTGATCACAGCGATCGGCTCGGCGTCACCGAGCACAAACCCGATCCGCGCCGCGGGCACCGACGGGTCGATCGGCACATAGGCGGCCCCGGTCTTGAGCACCGCGAGCATCGCCGCGACGGCGTGGGCGGAGCGTTCCACCAGCAGCGCCACCCGCTGCCCCGGACCCACACCCTCGCCGGCCAACAGGTGCGCCAATTGGTTGGTGGTGTCGTCGAGTTCCCGGTACGTCATCGACCGGCCCTCGTAGGTCACCGCGGCCGCGTTGGGGGTCCGCGCCACCTGATGAGCGAACAAGTCCGGAATCGCCTCGGGCACGCCTGCCGACTGGGCCAGCGCCGCCCGATTGCCCCATCCGTCCAGCTGAGCGTGCTCGTCGGTGTCCAGCACATCGATTGAAGACAACGGGCGGTCCGGGTCGGCGGTCATAGCCACCAGCAGCCGGCCCAACCGCTTGGCCAAGTCGGAGACGTCGAAATTCGACAACGGCCCGCCGGCGCCGGCCGTGCTGAGGAACAGCTGGTCGCCGGCGCCGGAGAAGATCAACCCAAAGCCGCCCATCGGACCGAGATGGGTGAATGACGCCGACGCCGCTACCCCGGCGAAGTCCATCGTCATTTTCGACGGCAAGAAGTTGACGCTGACCCGGTCGGCTGTGCCGCGGGTGCGGGCTTTGCGTTCCAGGGCGTGCACCGGGAACCGTTGATGTTGCAGTGCTTCTCGTATCCGCTCGTCCACGTGCTCACAAAAACCAGCGACGGTGGATGCGGGCGACACGCTCAGCACGAGCGGCACCGCCCCGGAAATCATGGCGGGAAGCGTCTTTGATTCTGTCGGTGCTCGCCTGCTGACCGGCAAGTCGAGCACCACCTGTGGGCCCTCAGCGCACCACCCGCGCACCAAAAGCGCGCAGGCAGCGGTGATGACCGATGATCGAGGCACATTCCATACCTGAGCTAGCTCCTGCACTCGCCGAACGACAGCCGGGTCCAAGCGAACCGGGGCAGAAGTCGAATAGGGGTCACCGTCGCCCACGGGTTGGAAAGACCGGCTTTGCGTGCTATCCGGCGGAAGATTTCTGGCCCAGTAGGCTTGATCTTCCTGATAATCAGCGGACGCTTCGTATTCAGATTCGCAGCGAACCAAGTCCTGCAATGAGCCAAAAAAAGCCGGAGGAATGGGTGCGCCAGAAACAATTGCGGCATATACGGTGGCGATTCGATGGGCAAGAAGTGTAATGCCTGCGCCATCGATGACGATGTGGTGAAAGCATCCGAACAAATAGAATTCGTCGAGCCACGTTTGAAATAGTGCGAATTTGAACAGCGGCCCGTCAGCCGGCATCGGTGTGCGTTGGATCGATGAGGCGATCCCGCGGGCCTCCTGCACCGGATGGCGTGAGTCGCTCACGTCATAGAAGGCCACCTCGAAATCGGGGTAATCGATCGCCCGCTGGAAAACCTGGCCCTCCGCCTCGAAGATGGCGGCCCTGGCTGGTTCGGCCTCCCGCAGCACGTGACGGATCGCCTGCTCAAGCAAGCCGCGGTCGACGGCGCCGTCGAATCGGACGAGCACACCCAGCTGCCACTCCGTACCGGACTGACCCGTTTCCTGCGCAAGCCAGATGTCCAGCTGTGCGCGTGTCAGCGGAAGCGCGCGGTTATCAAGCTCCATCCGAATACCCCGAACCCAGACGCTCTAGTTATCGGTAGCCCGGCCGGCTGCCAGCCTCTCGCGCAGACTCTTCGGCCGGATATCGCTCCAGTTTTCTTCGATGTAGTCCAGACACGCAGCGCGGTCCGTTTCGCCGTAAACCACGCGCCAGCCAGCGGGAACGTCGGCAAAGGCGGGCCAGAGGCTGTGTTGTTCCTCGTCGTTGACCAAGACGAAAAAGCTGCCGTCTCCGTCATCGAAGGGGTTGATGCTCACCGGCACCTCCAGACCGTTACTCGACATGGGTATAACAAGTTCTAAACCATACTTGAGGGCACCAGGGCCGACAAGATCAATTCCGCATGTGCCCAATAGGCTCCTGCGGAGAAGCCGCTCCCGGCTGCTGCGCTGCGCTGGTGCGCAGTTGCGACCGGATAATTCGGTACTCCAACAAGCCAGCGCGTAGCTGCTCGTAGATCGCCGACCCGGGTAGCGCAAGGAAGTTCGCCACGCGAGCGCTTCCGTCGCCATAAACCTGCTCATAGTTACAGCTGGCCTGATCGCGTGAGGCCAATACGTTGGCCGTGATATCGCGGTCGCTCTCGGTGACGAAGCCCAGCGCCTTCAACCGCATTCGTACGTAGTCCCAGTCCTCCGGGCTGAGAAAATCTGTATGCAAGAACCATCCGCCGGAGCGGCAAATCCGGCCGACTTCACCGAGGAATTTCGGCAAGTTGCCATAGGAATGCGACGATTCCACGTTGATGACGGCATCGCAGGACTCACCGTCCAACGGTATGTTCAAAGCGTCGCCGACTTTGAAGTCAATTGAGCGATGCGTTTTACTGCAGAAGGCGATTGCTTCTGAGGACATATCAATGCCCGTTACTTGAGCGCTGAATTTCTCCGCGACCAGTGCGCTGTTGCCTCCGCGGCCGCATCCGATCTCGGCAATCGCCAGGCCGTTCAAGTCAAGTGATCCGATCACCTCGAGCACTAGCCGGACGGAGTTCGCGTTGAAGGTGCCTTCGCGAATCGCGAACGCGGCTTCATTGTTCGAATCCGTCGGAAGGTAGCCGTAATTCAGGAAAAACGAGACATTCGCCAGTCCGACGTCTTCTAAGCGGCGGCTGAGCAGATCGTAGAAGCTGCGCCATCCACCGGCGGTTGTCGAGAGCAGATCGTCGGCCAGGTGCTCCGACATTGCCACGGGCGAATCTTGCTGCGAGTCCATTTATGTCGCCTCGGACGTATCGACGGATTGCGCTGCGTCGGTCGGTGGGACGAACTCCGGCACCTGCGCGGCTAAGTACTCGGCGAGCGACCCGATCGTCGGATAGTCGAATACCGCGGTCGCGCTGATCGTGAACGCGCCACCGAACTGGGGGAGCAGCCGGTTGCTGAATTCGACCGCCATCAGTGAATCCGTGCCCAGCTCGAGGAACCGGCTGGTTGCGGCAGGCGGTTGCGCGAGCCGTAGGAAATTCTGTACCTCGTGGCGTAGGTATTCGGTGAGGAAGCTGCCGCGCTCCACCTCGGGTACGTCGTGCAGCTGGCGGAGCAACTCGCTGTCGCCGCGCGCCGCCGTAACGGCGCTCGGCAGCACGTGGTCGAGAATGAATGGACGAGACGCTCCCATCGTCTTTGCGGCCCGTTGCCAATTGGCTTTGATGACGGTGGCCTGCCCAACACCTTGGGCGATGATCTCGCCGAGCGCGTTGAGAGCGGCCGACGGCTCCAGCGGAATCAGCCCTTGCGCACTGAGATTGGCGCGCGCGGAGTGCGAGGTGGCCATGCCACCCTTTGCCCAGGGACCCCAGTTGATGCTGGTCGCGGCCAGGCCGTGTGCCCTGCGCTCTGCAACGAGCCCGTCGAGCAGCGCGTTGGCCGTCGCGTAGTTGGCCTGGCCGGGCGAGCCGAGCACGCTGGCGGCCGAGGAGTACACGATGAAAAACTCCAGATCGTCGTACATGGTCAGCCGATGTAGGTGCCGGGCACCGAATGCCTTGGGCGCCAAGGTTGTCCGGAAACGTTCCGGGCTCTGCTGCGTCAGCAGCGCGTCGTCGAGCACGCCCGCCAAATGCACCACTCCCGCGAGCGGTGGCAATT
>DAIODV010000301.1:2686-4985 GCA_036746615.1 Mycobacterium sp. | reverse complement strand
ACTCGGCTTGCCATGCAACGCGACGGCATACTGGGAGAAATCGCGGATCTGTACTGCGAAGATCTGATCCAGCAGGTCAGCATCCAGACCGATCAGATCCGCTTGTTCCAGGATCAGCTGGCCGTAGACCACCAGAGTGAACAAGTGCCCTACCACAAGCAGGAAGTCGAGGTCGCGCATTTGGTCTGCGTCCGGCGCTGCGGTGGCGAGCAGCTCTTTGAGCGCGAGGGTCTGCTCATAGAACAGCGCCACATTCGGTATCTTCCCGTGCTTTTCGTACACCGCTGTCCAGTCGGCGAATTGGACTTTGGAGGCGCCGCGCTCCGGGCCCTGCGCCCAGAAGAACACATCATCGGCTGGGTCGTTGCGGGTGCCGATTTCCGGGTATGCCTTCGGGTTGAACATGTAGTTGGGCATGAACTTCAGGATCTGCGCGACGTTGACGTGCACGGTGCCTTCGAGCCGCGGCAGCGCTCCGATCAGCCGGGTTACTTCGCAGAAGTAGGTGTTCTTCTCAAAGCCTTTGGCAGCCAATACATCCCACAGCAAGGTGACGACGGTCTCGCCTTCTGAAGTGACTTTGGACTTGGTTACCGGATTGAACAGCAGGTAGCGACGGTCATCGAGGCTGGCGCTGCGGAAGTAGTCGATCGCGCGGTCGCTGAACAGTTTCATGGCAACCAATCTGGCGTAGGCCTCGACGAAGCTGGCCCGTACGTGCGGGAACTCTGTCACCGGATTGCCGTACAGGATGCGGTTATTGGCGTGTGTGATCGCCTCGTAGAAGGCGTGCTCGCACATCCCGATCGAGCCGCTGCACAGGTTGAACTTGCCGACGTTGACGGTGTTGAGCGCGGCCGAGAACGCCTCGGGCCCGGTGCACAGGATGTCCTCCTCATGCACCGGATAGTCGTTGAGCCGGAAGTTGCTGACAAACATCTGGCCGTGTACGACGTTGCCGATCAGTTCGTAGTTCGCGTGCCCGCTGTCGGCGACGAACCACACGTAGCCGTCAGCCCCTTCGACGTCGGTGCGGCGCGAGAACACCGACACCATGCCCGCCACGTTCCCGTTGCCGATGTAGTACTTCTCCCCCGATGCGCGAAAGACGACACCTTCGTCGTCGTCACTTGCCGGTGTCAGCAGCATGTCGGTGTTGTAGATGTCTGCGCCGTGCTCCCGCTCGGAGAGCGCGAACGCCATCACGCCGCCCGCCTCGAGCTGCGCGGCCGCGCGCTCCTTGGCCTTGATGTTGTCGCTCTGCCAGATCGGGCCGAGTCCCAGGATCGTCACCTGCTCGGCGTACCAGTACGACAGTCCGTAGAACCCGAAGATCTCGCTCAGCGCGGCATTGCGGGAGGTATCCCACCGCTTGTTCGCGTCGCCGCCCCCGTATTCCGACGGAGTGAGGAAGGTCGCGAAGATCCGCTCCTGCTTGATGAACTCGAGGAAGTCCGACACCCACGCCGCCTCGAGATCGTCGCGCAGCAGCCTCGCCTTGCCGCGTGCTTCGAACCAGTCGATCACCGCGCGCAGTTGACGCCGCGTTTCCGGGTCGAAATGTGACGGGTCGTAGGTATTCGGATCGAACAGCAGTCCCATGGCCGTCGAATCTAGCGCTAATCACTCGGCGGATATCGCGGACTTGACGATTTGGTCGCCGGGACACAGCCTCAACTAGCGCGCTGCAGCCGAAATCGATTGGCTCACAGTGTAACTGTCGATTCCTTCGGTGCCGAGCTCGCGACCGTAGCCACTGTTCTTGACACCGCCGAACGGGGCGGCGGGGTCCATGATGTAGCCCTCGTTGACGCCGAACGTGCCCGAGCGCACCCGGGCCGCGACGCCGTAGCCGCGCTCGACGTCTGCGGTGAACACCGAACCAGCCAGCCCGTACTCGGAGTCGTTGGCAATCCGGATCGCCTCGTCCTCGTCGCGGTAGGAAATCATGGTTAGCACCGGCCCGAAAATCTCCTCGCGGGCAATCCGCATGTCGTTGCTTGCATCGCTGAACAGCGTCGGGCGCACATACCAGCCGGTGTCGAGACCGTCGGGCATGTCGGCACCGCCGGTCACCAGCCGCGCGCCTTCGTTTTTGCCTGATTCGATGTAGCCGCGGACCCGTTCTTGCTGACGCTTGGCTACCAGCGGGCCGATCTGGGTGTTGGCATCGGCGGGGGCGCCGACCGTCATCGCCTCCATCGCCGCGGGCCCGGCATTGTAGACATACCATTGCACCGTGACGCCCGGCCCGAGCCGCTGCTCGAACCAACCCTTGCCCTGGCGCGTCAGCGCCTGC
>DAIODV010000301.1:0-2676 GCA_036746615.1 Mycobacterium sp. | reverse complement strand
AGAGGGCCACGGTCCTCAGCGCGCCCCCGAGATCGCGTCGACGAATTCGTCCTTGCGGGCCGCCGGCACCAGGATGCGGCTCAGCGCGTTGCAGACCTGGCCGCTGTTGGCGAGGCTGGCCATCTGGATGCCGGTGGCGACCGCCGAAGGGTCGGCGTCGTCGAGCACGATGGCCGCCGACTTTCCGCCCAGTTCGAGGCTGACCTGCTTGAGTCCCGCGGCGCAGGCAAGCGCCACTTGGCGTCCCGCCGCAGTGGACCCGGTGAACGAAACCTTGTCGATGCCGGGGTGGCCCACCAACTGCCCACCGACCTCGTGACCGCCCGGCACGACGTTCAGTACCCCGGGCGGAAGGTCAGCTTCGGCGACCAGATCAGCGAGCAACTGCGCGTCGAGCACTGATTCGGGCGCCGGCTTGAGCACCACCGCACAGCCGGCCAACAGCGCGGGCACCACCTTGGCGACGGTGAGAAACTGCGGCATGTTCCACGGCACGATCGCGGCGACAACTCCCACCGGCTGCTTGAGGATCCGAATGTCCTTGCCGTACAACCCCGGACGTGTCTGCTGCCATTCGTAGCTACCCGCTAAACCACAGAACGCCGAAATCATGGTCAACGGCAGACGAACCTGCGCCATTTTGGCGAACGTGATGGGCGCGCCGATTTCGGCGGAAATCAGGGCAGCCATGTCGGCTCGGCGCTCCTTGTAGATGCCGGCCAGCCGGGTCAGCGCCTCGATGCGCTCGGCGGGCCGCATGCGCGGCCACGGTCCGGTGTCGAACGCGGCCCGGGCAGCTTCGACAGCCCGATCGACGTCGGCGGGTCCCGCGCAAGCCGCGTGCCCGATGACCGCCTCGCTGTGCGGCGACACCACGGTGATGACGGCGCCAGAGCCCGGCTTGATATCCGAGTTAGCGACCGGCGGCGTCCACTTGCCGTCGATGAAAAGCTGATCTCTCACCCACATATTTCAGCCATCGTCCGCCTCCCTAGGTGTTGCGTCCGCCGTTGACGCCGAGGATTTGGCCGGTGATGTAGCTGGCCTCCTCGGAGATGAAGAACGAGCAGGCGGCGGCAATGTCCTCGGGCCGGCCCACCCGGCGCACCGGTGTGCGATTGATGTGGTCCTCCACCGAGCCGCCGAGCAGATGCCGGCTTTCGGCGCTGCGCAGCATCGGAGTGTCAACGAACCCCGGCGGCACGGCATTGACCGTGATCCCCGCCGGACCGTATTCCAGCGCCAGCGACTTGGTCAGCCCGTTGACGGCGGATTTCGCTGCGACGTAATGAGCCATGAACGGTTGTCCCGAATGCGTACTGGACGACGAGATGTTGACGATGCGGCCCCAGCCGGCCTCGACCATGTCGGGCAGCACGGCCTGAATGGTGTGGAAGACGCCGTTCAGGTTGACGTCGATCACCTTGGACCATTCAGCGAAGGACAGATGCGTGAACTTCTTGAAGCCCTCCACCCCTGCCGCATTGACCAGGACCAGGATCGGGCCAAACTGTGCGCGGATCGCTGCGACGGCGGTGTCGATCTGGCTGCGGTCGGTGACGTCGGCGACGTGACCGAAGCCGTCCTCTGTCGGTGACAGGTCAATGACAGCAACCTGAAATCCATCGTCGCGCAACCGTTTCGCGACCGCGCGGCCAATCCCTGACGCACCACCGGTCACGACCGCCGTCTTCAACCGAAACCCACCCTCCTGAGCGACCGCTCAACATGCCTATCACCACGCGTCGAGAGCGGTCAAGTTGGGCGGTCGCCCAAATTGGCCCGGGTAAGTCCTTCGTGTGATAGGACCAGAACGTGACCGCCTCGCAGCGCTCGAAGGCACGGGACTCGACGCGCGACATGCTCATCGACGCCACGAGCCAGATCATGGTCGACGAAGGCTACGCAGCGGCGACGTCGCGCCGGGTGGCTGCCCAGGCCGGTGTGAAGCCAGCATTGGTGCACTACTACTTCCCCACCATGGACGAGCTGTATCTGGCGGTCTTCCGCCGCGGCGCTGCAATCTATTTGGAGCGCCAACAACAGGCGCTGGCTTCTGAGCGCCCATTGCACGCCTTCTGGCAAACCCTGATCGAACCCAAGGACACTCGGCTGCTATTGGAGTTCATGGGGCTGGCGAACCACCGCAAGGAGATCAAGGCGGAGATCGCGGCGTGGTCCGAGCGCTGGCGCGAACAGCAGATCACCGCGCTGAACTTCATCGTCCGAGAACACGGTGTCGACACCGACGAGTTTCCGGCCGCCGCCCTCGCGGTCGTCATCGCAGCGATCGGCCGCACTCTGATCCTCGAGCAGGGCCTCGGCGCCACTGCCGGTCACCAAGAGGCCGTCGCACTGGTCAATCGCTTCCTCGACCGATTCGAGATGCCGACACCGAAGAAACGCCAAGGGACTCCTTAAGGGAGCACGACGCGGAGGCGCTCCCACCCGCGGACCGTAGACGTCGACGCGAGTTGTGCTGTGTCGTAGTCGATGTCCCATTCGGGCCAGCGGTTGAGAATCTCGTCCAATGCCACGCGACCCTCCAATCGTGCGAGGTTGGCGCCCAGGCAGTAGTGCACGCCTTTCCCGAAGGTGATGTGCGAGATGTTGTCGCGACGGATGTTGTAGGTGTCCGGATCGGTGTAGCGGCGGTGATCGCGGTTTGCGGCGCCG
>DAIODV010000300.1:2214-4999 GCA_036746615.1 Mycobacterium sp. | reverse complement strand
GTGCGATTCTGCGTCTGCTCAACCTGGAAAAGGGACCGCGATCAGCAAAGCCGTGGCGATCGCCGCCCGGCCTTCACCCCGCCCGGTCATTCCCAGGCCGTCGGTGGTGGTGGCAGACACCGACACCGGCGCCCCCAGCAGCGCGGACAGCAGGTCCTGGGCCTCCGCCCGACGCGGGCCGATCTTGGGGCGGTTGCCGATGACCTGCACCGCCGCGTTGCCGACCCGGTAGCCCTGCCCGGCGATCAACTCGGCAACGTGGCGCAGCATGTCGACCCCGCTGACCCCGGCCCAGCGTGGGTCGTCGACTCCGAACACCTCGCCGATGTCGCCCAGTCCGCTCGCGGAAAGCAGCGCGTCACATAACGCGTGCACGGCCACGTCGCCGTCGGAATGCCCGGCACAGCCGTCCACGTCCGGGAACAGCAGACCTAGCAGCCAGCACGGCCTGCCGGCTTCGATCGCGTGCGCATCGGTGCCCAGACCTATCCGCGCGTTCATTGCGTGACGATCGCTTTAGCCAGCAGGATGTCCAACCGAGTGGTGATCTTGAAGGCCAGCGGGTCGCCGTCGACTACCTGCACCTGACCGCCGATGTGCTCGACCATCGACGCGTCGTCGGTGAAGTCTGCCCAAGCGAGGTCGGCGGCGCCCTCGTAGGCACGCAGCAGCAGTTCGGTGGCGAATCCCTGTGGGGTCTGGACGGCTCGCAGGCCGGCCCGCTCCGGCGTCCCCAACACCACCCCGTTGGCGTCGACCGCCTTGACGGTGTCGGGCACTTGCAGCGCGGGCACCACAGCCGAATGCCCGGCCCGCAGCGCCTCGACCACGCGGACCACCAGCCCGGGCGGTGTCAGGGGCCGGGCAGCGTCGTGGACCAGCACGAATTTGGGTTGTTGCGAATCTGCGACCGCCGCTAATGCTCGGCTCACCGACTCACCGCGATTGGCGCCTCCGGGCACGACGGTGGCGTCCCGACCGAGAATCAACTTGGCCTGCCCGGTGCGGTCGGCCGGCACCGCCACCACAACGCGGTCGATGACACCAGAGTCCAGAAGGCAGCTGACGGCGCGTTCAACCAGCGTCCGCCCGTCAAGGTGAAAGAAAGCTTTGGGCACACCGGCGGCCAATCGCTGGCCCGACCCGGCGGCCGGGACTACCGCGACTGTTTCCGTCATCCCGGCCCCCGCCCGTCAGGGATTCAAGATGCGGCGGCCAGAACCTCGTCGAGGATGGTTTCCGCCTTGGCGTCGTCGGTGCTTTCAGCCAGCGCCAACTCGCCCACCAGGATCTGCCGGGCCTTGGCCAGCATCCGCTTCTCACCGGCGGACAGTCCGCGCTCCTGGTCGCGGCGCCACAGGTCGCGAACAACCTCGGCGACCTTGTTGACGTCACCGGAGGCGAGCTTCTCCAGGTTGGCCTTGTAGCGGCGGGACCAGTTGGTCGGCTCCTCGGTGTGCGGTGCGCGAAGCACCTGGAACACCTTGTCCAGACCTTCCTGGCCGACCACATCGCGGACGCCGACGTATTCGGCGTTCTCAGCGGGGACTCGAACGGTCAGGTCGCCCTGCGCCACCTTCAAGACGAGATATTCCTTTTGTTCCCCTTTAATGGTTCGGGTTTCGATCGCCTCGATCAACGCAGCACCGTGGTGTGGATAGACAACGGTGTCTCCGACCGCAAAATTCATTAGTTTCGAGCCCCTTTCGTTACTCCATGCTAACACGCCACGCCGACACGTGCGGAGCAACTGCGCAGGTCAGGGGCACCACACATGAACAGAGGGGGTTGACAGAACGGAGAATTCATGCAATGCACCGACCTATCGGGGACCCGATGGGCGCCCCCCGGAGGGCTCCAGGTTTGCGCTGTTCGGCACGCTCAAGATCATACTGCGCCGCTTCTAGCCCTCAGCAACCGCCCGGCTTATCGACCTACTACTCTGCATAGTCGAATCCCGTGCCATGAGTCGGCCGAGCAGGAGGCTTAGAGTGAATCGCTTCGACTACCGCCGGTCAACCAGGGTCGCCGTGCTCGCCGCAAGTGCCTTGATCGGCGCCGTCGCGCTCGCCGGCTGTAGCGCCGGTCAGCTCTCCCAGACCGCCAGCCAGGAATCGGCCGTCGACGGTACCCAGACCGTGGTCAAGAACGTTGCACTACGCAATGTGCGGATCGAGGCACTGCTGAACAAAGACTTCCTGGCCCCAGGGTCCACGGTGGACCTGGTGCTGGTTGCCATTAACCAGTCGCCGGATGTTGCCGACAAGCTGGTCGGTATCTCCAGCGATATCGGCAAGGTGACCGTCACCGGCAATGCGACCTTGCCTCCCGGCGGGACGCTGTTCGTCGGCACTCCGGGCGGGCAGAACCGGAAGGCAGCGAACGCCGTCGAGGCCGCCGAAACGGCCAAGGCGACGGTGGCGCTGGATAAGCCGATCACCAACGGCCCGAACTACAACTTCACCTTCGATTTCGAGAAGGCCGGCCGCGTGAGTCTGGCCGTGCCGATTTCGGCGCCCCAGGGTCCGCCGTTATCGGCCGAGCGTCCCTAAATCTGTCGGCCCCGCGGGATAACGTCACCGCGTGGCCAAGGCGCGTTCGCAGTACCGCTGTTCGGAATGCCGCCACGTCACCGCCAAGTGGGTAGGACGCTGCCTGGAGTGCGGCACCTGGGGCTCCGTCGACGAAGTCGCGGTGCTCAGCGCGGTCCGTAGCGCCAGCCGCCAAGCGGTGGCCGCATCCTCGGCCGCGGTTCCGATCAGTTCCATCGAGCCCAGCGGCACCC
>DAIODV010000300.1:0-2204 GCA_036746615.1 Mycobacterium sp. | reverse complement strand
ATCGGGGAACTCGACCGGGTGCTGGGCGGCGGCGTAGTACCGGGCTCGGTCACGCTGCTCGCGGGCGATCCGGGGGTAGGCAAGTCGACGCTGCTGCTCAAGGTTGCCCATCAATGGGCGGAGTCGGGGCAGCGGGCGTTGTACGTCTCAGGCGAGGAGTCGCAAGGCCAGATACGGATGCGCGCCGATCGGACCAGCTGCAGCCATCACGAGCTTTACCTGGCCGCCGAGTCCGACCTGCACGCTGTGCTCAGCCATATCGAGGCGGTGCAGCCCACGCTGGTCGTCGTCGACTCGGTGCAGACCATGTCCAGCGCGGATGCCGACGGCGTCAGCGGCGGTGTCACCCAGGTGCGCGCGGTGACCACCGCGCTCACCGCAGCGGCCAAGACCACCGGCGTGCCGCTGATCCTGATCGGCCATGTCACCAAGGACGGGGCCATCGCCGGGCCCCGCTCGCTGGAGCATCTGGTCGACGTCGTGCTGCATTTCGAGGGAGACCGCAATTCGCTGCTGCGGATGGTCCGCGGTGTGAAGAATCGATTCGGCGCAGCCGATGAAGTCGGTTGTTTTCTGTTGCAGGACAGCGGGATTGAGGGTGTTGCCGACCCCTCCGGGCTTTTTCTGGATCAGCGTCCGCAGCCCGTCGCGGGCACCGCGATCACGGTCAGCCTTGACGGTAAGCGACCTTTGATCGGCGAAGTTCAGGCGTTGCTCGCAACGCCGTCGGGCGGCTCGCCGCGCCGCGCGGTCAGCGGGATCGACCACGCCCGGGCTGCGATGATCGCCGCGGTGCTGGAGAAGCACGCGCGCCTCAAGATCGCGGTCAACGACGTGTACCTGTCCACCGTCGGCGGCATGCGGCTGACCGATCCGTCATCGGACCTGGCCGTCGCGATCGCGTTGGCTTCCGCATACGTCAACCTCCCGTTGCCGGCCACCGCGGTGATGATCGGTGAAGTCGGTTTGGCGGGCGATCTGCGCCGGGTCAGCGGCATGGAACGGCGGCTGGCCGAAGCCGCCCGGCAAGGGTTCACCACTGCGCTGGTCCCGCCGGGCTGTGATGCGGTGCCGACGGGCATACGCGCACTCCAGGCCGCAACTATCGTCGCGGCGTTGGAGCACATGCTCGATATCGCCGACCACCGCGCCGCGGTACCGCCGCCAACTCGGTTGGATCTAGCGCAGAATGACTAGCAATGGCTGTGAACAAAGCATCGACAAACGGGGCGGTACCGCCGCCGCGTCCCACGCTGCGTGACGCGGTCGCGCGGCTGGCGCCGGGAACCGCACTGCGCGACGGCCTGGAGCGCATCCTGCGCGGCCGGACGGGCGCCCTGATAGTTCTGGGTTGCGACGACAGCGTGGAGGCGATCTGCGACGGTGGCTTCTCGCTCGACGTGCGCTACGCGCCGACCCGATTGCGCGAGCTATGCAAGATGGACGGCGCCGTGGTGCTGTCCACCGACGGCAGTCGGATTCTGCGGGCCAACGTGCAACTGGTGCCCGACCCGTCGATACCCACCGACGAGTCCGGGACCCGGCATCGTTCGGCCGAGCGGGCCGCCATCCAGACCGGGTACCCGGTGATCTCGGTGAGTCACTCGATGAGCATCGTGACCGTCTACCTCGGCGGCGAACGCCACGTACTGGCCGACTCCGCGACCATCTTGTCGCGAGCCAACCAGGCTCTCGCCACGCTGGAGCGGTATAAAACCCGCCTCGACGAGGTCAGCGATCAACTGTCCCGAGCCGAGATCGAGGACTTCGTCATCCTGCGCGACGTGATGACGGTGGTGCAGCGGCTCGAGCTGGTCCGCCGGATCGGCCTCGTGATCGATTACGACGCGGTCGAGTTGGGCACCGACGGACGTCAGCTGCGGCTTCAGCTAGAGGAATTGCTGGGCGGCAACGACACCGCGCGGGAACTGATCGTGCGCGATTACCACGCCAACCCCGAACCGTTGTCCAAGGAGGAGGTCGGAACCATCCTCGCCGAGCTCGACGAGCTGTCCGACACCGAGTTGCTCGACTTCACCGCGCTGGCAAAGGTTTTCGGATATCCGCCGACAGCCGAGGCCCAGGACTCGGCGGTGGGTTCACGCGGTTATCGCGCGATGGCAGGCATCCCCCGGCTGCAGTTCGCCCACGCCGACCTGCTGGTCCGCTCGTTCGGGACGCTGCAGAACGTGCTGGCGGCCAGC
>DAIODV010000299.1:0-5012 GCA_036746615.1 Mycobacterium sp. | reverse complement strand
CGGTGCCGTCGAACCCGGCCTTGCGGATGGCGGCGACGTCGTCGATGCGGATGCCCTGCACCCGCTCCATCGTCAGCACGCGATCGGTTGTCAGGTCCCAATAGACCTGGGGCACACGGATATTGCGGCCCAGCGGCGAGGCGTGCAGGTGCGATACCCACGCCTCCATCGACTGCGCTTCGAGGCGGAAGTTCAACTCCTCGGCAAGGTTGTCGGAAAAGTCGGCGACGACGTCTTGGGCCGACAGCCGGCGGCCCAGCTTGGCTAGCTCCACCGTCTGCGCGAAGCGCTTGAGGATCTGCAGGTCGGCGGCGATCCGGCGACGGATGCCCGGCCGCTGGATCTTGACGACGACTTCCTCGCCGCTGTGCAGGGTGGCGTAGTGCACCTGGGCGATGGACGCCGATGCGAACGGCTCTTCCTCGAAGCTGGCGAACAGCTCGGCCGGGTCGGCGCCGAGCTCCTCGGCGAACAGCTTGTGCACCTCGTCTTTGTTCGCAGGCGGGACGCGGTCGAGCAGGCCGCGGAATTCGCGCGACAGCTGTTCGCCGAAGGCGCCCGGGCTGGACGCGATGATCTGCCCGAACTTGACGTAGGTGGGGCCGAGGTCGGCGAAGGTTTGCGGCAGCTGCTTGATCACCTTTTGCTGCATCGGACCCTTGGTCGGCAGCTTGGTGACGATGCGCGCGGCGGTGCGGGTGAGCTGCCAACCTGTCGCGCCGATGCGGGCCACCTCGACCGGCAACGGCACCCGGTCAAGCTTGGCTACCTCGCGGTGGTTGTTGGAACTCATTTGTGCAGTGTCTCAAATCGGCGCTGGCAAGTCCCAATTCCTGTGAGCCCGCTCACCGGCTGGCCGCCCGGGCAAAGTTCTCACTCAGCGTTTCCACGATCGGGCGCCACACCGGTTCGGGGAGGTCGTGGCCCATGCCGTCGATGACGACGAACCGGGCGCCGGGGATGGCCGCAGCGACCCCGCGGCCGTTGCGTGGCCGCACCATCGGGTCGTGCGAACCGTGCAGCACCACGGTCGGCGCGGTGATCGCCTTGCTATAGGCCAGCAGGCTGCCGGTGCCCAGCACTGCGTCGAACTGGCGCAGCATGCCGGGCGGATAGGTGGACCGTGCACTGAGCCGCCGGACCCGGTCGCGCAGCTCGGCGTCGGACGGCAGGAAGTTGGGGCCGTTGAACACCGCGATGTTGCGGACCTCGAAGTTCAGCTTCTCCTCGTCGGACGCGTCGTCGCGGGGCCCGCCGAACGCCAGCCGGATCACCCGCAACGCCGGCAACCGGGAGAACGGCTTGCCGGTCGTCGACATGATGATGGCCAGCGACGCGACCCGCTGCGGCTCACTGCCGGCGAGGATCTGGGCGATCATCCCGCCCATCGAGGCGCCGACGACGTGTGCCCGGGCGATGCCGAGATGATCGAGCAGCGCGACCACGTCGCGGGTCATGTCGACCAGCGTGTAGGGCACCGGGCTGCTGCGGCCCAGCAGATAGCGCCACACCCGGCGATAGACCGCGCCCTCGGCGCGCATCCCGTGCATCTTGGCCGAGAGCCCAGTGTCGCGGTGATCGAACCGGATCACCCGATACCCCGCGTCGACCAGCTGAGCACAGAAGCCGTCGGGCCACATTGGCAGCTGAGCGCCTAAGCCCATGATCAGCAGCACCGGGGGGCCGGCCGGGTCGCCGAGGTCTTCGTAGAAGACCTCGACTTGGCCGTGCGCCGTGCCGCTACGAGTCAGCATTCTCCTGCTCAGGCTTCCACGGCTGCACCCAGCCGTCGATCGCCCAGCCCTCTCGCCCGGCGATCAGCTCGTACATGGTTGCGCCGTCGATGCTCTCGCGGATGATGTCGGCGTGGCCGGCATGCCGGGCCAGCTCGTTGAGCACATGCAGGATCACCCAACGCACCGACCACGCCTTGGTGTTCTTGGGGAACCATGGAATGTCTTCAGGGACAGGGATTTTCGCGTTCAGGTCTGTCGTTTCGACCAGTCGCAGCGATTCGGCGTTTTCGGCCTCGAAGGCGCTGAGCAGCCCGGCCAGCGTCTCGTCGGGCCCCATCACGTGCTGGTCGCCGAAGTCCTTGGCGATCTCCTCGAACGGCCGGGTGTCGCGTGGCGGGGCGTCGGGCGCCGCGGCGACCCGCATCATCCAGGTGTGTTGCATAGCCGTGACGTGTTTGACCAGCCCGCCGATCGACAACGCACTGACCGTCGGCGTAGCTCGGGCCTGTTCGTCGGTCAGCCCATAGGCCACCGCGAAGAACGCGCTCTGGTGATGGGCGAGGTATTCACGCAGCGCGCTGCGTTCGTCGGTGACCGGTGGAGCGAGTGCGGGCATAACAGGAGTCCTTTCGATTGGGTCAACCCGAGTGTTTCAGCAATAGCGGACAGTTTCTGTCCTGTAACTACGGCACAGTAGTGGCATGGCGGAAACAACCGGGCGTGTCCTGCAATTGCTGGGCCTCCTGCAGTCGCGGCGGGTGTGGACGGGGGACGATCTGGCGCAGCGCCTGGGCGTCACCACCCGCAGCGTGCGGCGTGACGTCGAGCGGTTACGCGACCTGGGCTATCCGGTGCGAGCCAGTAAGGGCCACGGCGGCGGCTACCAGCTTGGCGCGGGCGCCGCACTGCCGCCGCTGCTGCTCGATGCCGACGAGGCGGTGGCGATGGCGGTCTGCCTGCGGCTGGCCGCTGGCGGCAGCGTGGCCGGCGTCGCGGAGTCGGCGGTGCGCACGCTGAGCAAGCTCGACCAGGTGATGCCGGCGCGGTTGCGTTCGCAGGTGTCCGCGGTGCATGAGGCGACGGTGACGCTCGCGCCTGAGGCGGAGTCGCCGGTGGAGCCTGACGTGTTGATGACGCTGGCACGGGCGTGCCGCGACCATGAGCATGTCGAGGCCGACTACATCGACCGCGCAGGCGTAGCCACCGAGCGACGGCTCGAGCCCTACCAGCTGGTGACCACGGGCCGGCGCTGGTATCTGCTTGCCTACGATCGCGACCGCACTGATTGGCGAAGTCTGCGACTCGACCGAATGACCGCAGTGCGCGCACGGGGCACCACGTTCACGCCGCGGCCCGCACCCGACGCCGCCTCATACGTGCGGAAGGCGATCAGCGCTCTGCCGTACCGCTACGTGGCACGGGTGCGCTACCGTGCGACAGAAGAGGTTGTAGCACAGTACTTTTCAGCTAGTTCGGCGACCATCGAACCCGATGGCGATGACGCCTGCGTGGTCACCGCGGGCGGCGACGACCCTCAGCGGATGGTGCTTTTCTTCGCCATGGTGGGCCGTGACTTTGAGGTACTCGAGCCGCCAGAGGTCATCGCCGCGGCGGGAGCGATCAGCGCTCGTCTGCACCGGTCAACCCGTAATACCAAGCCGATCGACGAGTAGCAAAAACGCGGTCGCGAAGTCGTTGTCGGCGGTGCTCGCGCGCACCTGTTCCCAGTCCACCTGCTCGCGGACCGCTCGAATCGAGGGCAGCAGCGGCGCGAAGTCGCAGTGGTGCTCGTTTAGCGAGCTGAGCTTCTCGATCACCACCAGCGTCGGCGGCAACACCGGCATGCGGATCGCGAGGACGTCCCTGCTCTCAGCTGAGTCGATGAGGACTGCGTCGACGGGCACTCCGTTGATTCGGTGCAGCACATCGACGACAGCATCATCGGAGCAGGCCTTGAACAACCAGTCCTCCGGTGGCCGGTCGATGCTGAACCCGGCCTTGGCCAACGTCACCGCCGCGGCCTCGGCGTCGGCTTCGGTGACAATGAAGTCCACGTCGTGCACCGGCTCCGGCGCGCCGTATGCCCACAGGGCGTAGCTGCCGGCCAGCGCGAACTCCGGTCCGTGCGCCTTGAGTGCCGACGCCGCGCGCCGCAACGCCTCACGCAATTCCTCATTGCGTGCAAACACAGGCGATCCATGCGCAGCCATGATGGGTAGGTAGTACCCATGCGGATAGTCACCTTCAACATCCTGCACGGCCGCAGCGTTCACGACGGCGAGGTCGATGTCGATCGACTGGCCGACTGCGTGCGGCGACTGGATGCCGACGTGCTGGCGCTGCAGGAGGTCGATTGCGACCAACCCCGCTCGGCGATGGCCGATCTCACCGCGGCCGCGGCCGAGGCGATGGGCGCGGTGAGCCACCGATTCGTCGCCGCGATCTCCGGCACGCCCGGCGCGACCTGGATGGCTGCGACCGGCAGCGAACAGCCGGGCATCGCGAGCTACGGAATTGCGCTGCTGTCCCGGTTTGAAGCCCGCAACTGGCAGGTGGTGCGGCTGCCGCGGATTCCGGGGAAGTTCCCGATGTATCTGCCCGGCCCTAACCGGGTGCAGGTTGTCGACGAAGAGCCCCGCGCCGCAGTGCTGGCCCGGTTCGACACCGACGTGGGCCCGCTGACGGTGGCCAACACGCATTTGTCGTTCGTCCCGGGATGGAACCGGGTGCAGTTGCGGCGGCTGATCCGCGATCTGCGTGGGTTCCCGCGTCCACGGGTGCTGATGGGTGATCTCAACATGAGTCCACCGACGCCGCAGCGCTGGACGAGAATGCGGCCGCTTGGCACGGCGTTGACGTTTCCCGCGGATAACCCCAACCGGCAGCTCGACCACATCTTGACCGACGACGACGGCCTGGTTGCCGCGGCGTGTTCTTCGCCGACGCTGCCGATCTCGGATCACCGGCCGCTGATCATCGACGTGTCGCGTCGGTGACGCCGCCCTCCCGGCGTCGTAGGGTGCGGGAGTGCAGGTCATTTCGGCGGAGTCGACGGAGCTTTTCGTCGGGCCGCCGGACGCGCCGCTGCAGGTGGCGCGAGTTCACGTCAGCGGCGGCACCAAGCCGACGCTGGTTGCCGTCGACGGCGACGGCCTTAGCGGAGAAACGCTGGCGCGCATCGGTGTCGACGTCATTGAGGTGCCCGTCGCGGTCGAACATCCGGTCGTCGGTCAGCGTCGCGACGCGCAGGCACACGTCGCGGGCGGGATGACACCG
>DAIODV010000298.1:0-5055 GCA_036746615.1 Mycobacterium sp. | reverse complement strand
CGGAAGACGCCGAAGTTCGACGTCCCCTTGATCGGGCCATTGGCGATGGCGGACAAACACATTCCCAAGACGGTACGGGTATCGCGTGGGTCGATCACCCCGTCGTCGTAAAGCATCCCGGACAGCACCAACGGCAGCGACTCCGCCTCGATTTGACCTTCGACGGCGGCCCGCATCGCTGCGTCGGCGTCCTCGTCGACCTGCTGGCCGCGCGCCTCGGCGGCCGCGCGGCTCACGATCGACAACACCCCGGCCAGCTGGGCGCCGCCCATCACCGCGGCCTTGGCGCTGGGCCACGCGAACAAGAACCGCGGGTCGTAAGCCCGCCCGCACATGCCGTAATGGCCGGCGCCGTACGACGCGCCGATCAAAAGGGAAATATGCGGCACCGTGGAGTTCGATACGGCGTTGATCATCATCGATCCGTGCTTGATCATGCCGCCCTCTTCGTAGTCCTTGCCCACCATGTATCCGGTGGTGTTGTGCAAGAACAACAGTGGCGTGTTGGAGCGGTTGGCCAGCTGGATGAACTGGGTGGCCTTTTGCGACTCCTCGCTGAACAGCACGCCGCGGGCGTTGGCCAGGATGCCCAGTGGGTAGCCGTGCAAGTTAGCCCAGCCAGTGACGAGCGACGAGCCGTATAGCGCTTTGAACTCGTCGAATTCGGAGCCGTCGACGATGCGGGCGATCACTTCGCGCGGGTCGAACGGGACGCGCAGATCCGCGGGCACGATGCCGATCAGTTCCTCGGGGTCGAACAGCGGCTCAGCGACCGGTCTTGGCGCGGGCCCCTGTTTGGACCAGTTCAGCCGCGCGACGATGCGACGCCCGATGCGGATCGCGTCGAGTTCGTCGACAGCGAAGTAGTCGCCCAAACCTGATATGCGGGAGTGCATTTCGGCGCCGCCCAGCGACTCGTCGTCAGACTCCTCGCCGGTTGCCATCTTCACCAGCGGCGGGCCGGCCAGAAAGACCTTCGAGCGTTCTTTGATCATTACGACGTGATCGGACATGCCGGGCACGTACGCGCCGCCCGCCGTGGAGTTGCCGAACACCAGCGCAATCGTCGGGATCCCGGCCGCCGACAAGCGGGTCAGATCACGGAACATCCGTCCGCCCGGGATGAAGATTTCCTTTTGCGTGGGTAGATCCGCGCCGCCGGATTCCACTAGCGAGAGCACGGGAAGCCGGTTCTCAAAGGCGATTTGGTTGGCGCGCAGGATCTTCTTCAAGGTCCACGGATTGCTGGTGCCACCTTTGACCGTGGGGTCGTTCGCGACGATCATGCATTCGACGCCTTCGACGACGCCGATTCCGGTGACCGTACTGGCGCCGATCTGAAAGGCACTGCCGTACGCGGCTAACGGGCTGAGCTCCAGGAACGGAGAGTCCGGGTCGACGAGCAGCTCGATGCGTTCCCGGGCAGTCAGCTTGCCGCGGTCGTGGTGGCGCTCAACGTATTTGGGGCCGCCACCGCCAAGCGCTTTGTCCAACTCCGTGGCGATCTCCTCAAGCCGCGACGTCGCCGTCGATGCCGCATCGGTGTAGGTGTCGGAGTTCGGATCGAGCGTCGACCGCAGCGTGGTCATGATTGATATCCAAGGGTTTTCGCGGCCAGCGAGGTCAGGATTTCAGTGGTGCCGCCGCCGATACCCAGGATCCGCATGTCGCGGTACTGGCGCTCGACTTCGGATTCGGCCATGTATCCCATGCCGCCGAACAGTTGCACGGCTTGGTGGGCCACCCATTCGCCGGCCTCGACAGCGGTGTTCTTGGCGAAACACACCGGCGCGATCAGGTTGGTCTCGCCGGCCAGTTGGCGTTCCACCACGTTGCGCGCATACACGCGAGCGACATCGATGCGACGGGCCATCTCGGCCAGCGTGTTCTGTACGGTTTGCCGCGATATCAGCGGCCGGCCGAACGTCTCCCGGTCGCGGCACCACTGTGCGGTGATGTCCAGGCATCGCTGGGCGCTCGAATACGCCTGCGCGGCAAGGCCAATACGCTCGGCCACAAATGCCTGCGCGATCTGGGCGAAGCCGGTGTTCTCCGTGCCGACCAGGTTGGCCGCCGGCACGACGGCGTCAACGTAGGACAGCTCCGCGGTGTCCGACGAACGCCAACCCATCTTGTCCAGCTTGCGGCTGACCTCGAAACCCGGGGTGCCCTTCTCGACCGCCAACAACGAAACTCCCGCAGCGCCGGCGCCGCCGGTGCGGACCGCGGTGACGACGTAGTCCGCGCGCAGCCCTGAGGTGATGTAGGTCTTGGCGCCGTTGACGACGTAGTGATCACCGTCCCGCATGGCCGTCGTTCGCAAGTGTCCGACATCGGAGCCGCCGCCGGGCTCGGTGATGGCCAAGGCGCCGATCAGCTCACCCGCCAATGTCGGGCGGACGAACGTGTCGATCAGCCGGGCATCACCGGATGCGATCATGTGCGGCACCGCGATACCGCAGGTGAACAATGACGCGAAGACGCCACCAGGAACACCGGCCTCGTGCAGCTCTTCGCACACGATCACGGCGTCGGCGCCATCTCCGCCGCCGCCACCGACTGCCTCGGGGAAGTTCGCCCCCAGCAACCCGGCCGCGCCAGCGCGGCGGTGCAGCTCGCGCGGCAACTCGCCGATCCGCTCCCACTCGTCGATGTGCGGCAAGATTTCTCGCTCGGCGAACGAGCGCACCGTCTTGCGGAGCTGGTCGCGCTCGGGCGTGGTCCAGATACTCACAGCAACCCTTCTGGAATGTCGATATGGCGGCTGCGCAGCCATTCGCCCAGCCCCTTGGCCTGCGGGTCGAACCGCGCTTGGTAGGCGACGCCCTGGCCAAGGATGTCGTCGATGACGAAGTTCACCGCGCGCAGGTTGGGCAGCAGGTGCCGGGTCACGGGCAACTCGGCGGTTTCGGGCAGCAGCTCCTTGAGCAGCTCAACGGTCAAAGTGTTGGCCAGCCACCGCCACTGGTCGTCGGTACGGACCCACACGCCGACGTTGGCCGACCCGCCCTTGTCACCGCTGCGCGCCGCGGCGATCCGTCCCAGCGGCACCCGCCGGGTCGGTCCGGCTGGCAGCGGCTCAGGCAGCGGCGGGGAATCAGCGGGCGTCAGCTCCAGAGTCTCTGTGGCGCAAGGGATGTAGCTTCCCGTTCCGTCGGCGTGGACCGCGACATGCGGCACTTTCGTCGCGTCGACGTAGCCCGCGGTGAACACCCCGTACACCTGACCGTCGCCGGGTGGGGCTGTGACGGTAAAGCCTGGATAGCTTGCCAGTGCTAATTCCACTGCGGCCGAGGAAAACTGGCGTCCGACATTGGCGGGGTCGGGGTCGCGGACCACGCAGCGCAGCAGCGCACTGGCCGCCTCTTCGGTGTCGGCGTCGGGATGCTCGGTGCGGGCCAGGGTCCATTCCAACTCCGCAGGCTTGACGGTGAGTGCTGCCTCCAGCTGGCGACGCACTAACTCGGCCTTTTCCTCGATGTCGAGTCCGGTCAACACGAACGTCATCGAATTGCGGAATCCGCCAATGCTGTTCAGCGAGACCTTCAGCGTGGGCGGCGGCGGTTCACCGACCACCCCGCTGATCCGCACCCGATCGGCGCCCTCGGCGGACAGCTCGATGGTGTCCATCCGCGCAGTTACATCCGGGTTGGCGTAGCGCGCGCCGGTGATCTCGTAGAGCAGCTGGGCCGTGACGGTGTCGACGCTGACCAGCCCGCCGGTGCCAGGGTGCTTGGTAATCACCGAGGAGCCGTCGGGGTGGATTTCGGCCAGCGGAAAACCGGCGTAGGTCAATTCAGGGATCTCGGTGAAGAACGAGAAATTGCCGCCGGTGGCCTGGATACCGCATTCGATCACATGCCCGGCGACCACTGCGCCTGCGAGTTGGTTGTAGTCGGTGCGGCCCCAGCCGAAGTGCGCGGCCGCCGGCCCGACGGTCACCGACGCGTCGGTCACCCGGCCCGTCACCACCACGTCGGCGCCGCTGTTGAGGCAGTCGACGATGCCCCACGCGCCCAGGTAGGCATTGGCCGTCAGCGGCGCGCCCAGCCCCAGTTCCTCGGAGCGGGCCAGCAGGTCGTCGCCTTCGACGTGTGCGACACGGGCCGGAACGCCCACCCGCTCGCTCAACGTGCGGATCGCCTCGGCTAGGCCCGCGGGGTTCAGGCCGCCGGCGTTGGCGACGATGCGCACCCCGCGGTCGTGCGCCAGCCCCAGGCACTCCTCGAGTTGGGTCAGGAAAGTCTTGGCGTAGCCGCGATCAGGGTGTTTCATCCGGTCGCGACCGAGGATCAGCATGGTCAGCTCGGCCAGATAATCGCCTGTGAGGTAGTCCAGTTCGCCGCCGGTGAGCATCTCGCGCATCGCGGAGTGACGGTCGCCGTAGAACCCTGAGCAGTTCCCAATCCGGACCGCCGCCATTGGATGTCCTCCCTCAACCGGTCGTTACCAACCAACCGGTAGGTTAGCGGGTACCGCAGGTGTCACGTCAAGGATGCTCCCTTTCCGGCCGCCTGGTGAGGGTCCGATTTTTGTGACCAGCAGGTCACCGACTATTATTGGCAGCAACTTCGCCGTCGAGGCAGCTCATGCGGCGACTCCCCTACCAGTAGTAAGGCCCGATTATGGCTGTGCCAAAGCGCAGGATGTCGCGCGCGAACACCCGGAGCCGGCGCGCGCAGTGGAAGGCTGCCAAGCCCGAACTTGTGGGTGTGACAGTGGCCGGCCACCAGCACAAAGTGCCGCGCCGGTTGCTCAAGGCGGCGCGCCTCGGACTTATTGACCTGGATCGCCGCTAACTTTTTCGCCATGAGTCCCGCCGTCCGGCAACGAGGCCGGCAGCATCGCGACCCGACGACGAGCAGGGCATTCGACTGCGCTTCTCAGGTCGCTCTCAGGCGATTGGATGAAACTGGTGGCCGTGCGAATTCTTGTCGTTGACGACGATCGGGCGGTGCGCGAGTCGCTGCGCCGGTCGCTTTCCTTCAATGGCTATTCCGTGTCGTTGGCGGAGGACGGGGTAGAAGCCCTCGAGATGATCTCCGCCGATCGGCC
>DAIODV010000297.1:0-5065 GCA_036746615.1 Mycobacterium sp. | reverse complement strand
GATGCTGCAGACCGTGCTCGGCGTCGACGCCGCGGCGATTGCCGACGCGTTCGCGGTGCCCGCCGCGACGATGGCCCAGCGGTTGGTCCGCGCCAAACGCCGCATCCGCGACGCCCGCATCCCTTTCGTATCTCCGGACCGCGCAGACCTCGACGAGCGATTGCCGGCTGTCCTCGAGGCCGTCTACGGCGCCTATGCGATCGACTGGCACGCGCCCTCGCCGCGCGAATCGCTGTCCGGCGAGGCGCTTCATCTCGCACTGGTGCTCGCCGAGCTACTGCCTGACGAACCCGAGGCCCTCGGTCTGGCGGCGCTGGTCTGCCTGTCGGAGTCCCGCCGAGCGGCCCGTCGCACCGCCGATGGTGCGTTCGTGCCGCTCGACCAACAAGACCCGGCACTCTGGGACGCGGCGCTGATCACTCGCGGCGAGGCTCTGCTGCGCCGCGCCCACGGCTTTGGTCGACCCGGCCGCTATCAATACGAGGCCGCGATCCAGTCGGCGCACTGCAGCAGACCGGTGGACTGGCTTGCGCTGCGTCGCTTGCATCGTGGGTTACTTCGGGTCGCGCCGTCGTTGGGTGGTGCGGTGGCCCTGGCGGCCGTCGATGCCGAAATCGACGGCCCTGACGTCGGTTTGCAAACACTGGACGCGATCATCGATTCGGCGGTGCAGCGGTTCCAGCCGGCGTGGACGACGCGCGCGCACCTCCTGGCTCGAGCCGGACGTACCGACGAAGCCCGATCGGCGTATCGACGGGCGATTGAGCTCACCAACGATCGCGGCGTGGCCGATTACCTACGCGATCAGCTTGAAGCGCTCGCCGCGCGCTAGGCGCCGCCTCCCGACGTATTGGCCGGGCGGATCTTGAACGAGATCCGAAGCTTGGTCCGGAAGGTGATCCCACCGGTTTCGTCCATCGCCATGTCTTGTTCGAGGACTTCGGCGACACGGATGTCCTCGATGGTCTGCTGCGCTCGCCGCACAGCTTCGGTCGCTGCGTCCTCCCATGACGTGGGGCTCGTCCCGATGAGTTCGGTGACCCGGTACACGCTCATGCCCGCCTCCTCAGCTCGACGAACACCAAGTTAGAGGACGTAGTTCGGCCTGTCTGGAGATCCTTTGTTATGGGTTCGCCGAGCGTGCCGGCGACGCGAGAGTCAGGCCGACATAATTCGCTGTCGGTGCACGCTCGGCGAAGTGTGAGAGGCCGGTCAGACGTCGGCCGTGGCGTGATCCGATGCGATGTCGGGCGCCAACGATGAGATGGCACCGAGGATTTCGGCGATCGTCGCCTCGGGCACGCCGGCTGCCGACAGCGAATCCTGCAAGTGCCCGGCCACCAGATTGAAGTGATCCATCGTGATCCCGCGTCCCTGATGTACTTGCTTCATCGGCGCGCCGGTGTACGGCTGCGGCCCGCCGAGGGCCGCCGCGAAGAATTCGACCTGCTTGCCTTTGAGCCGCTTCATGTTCGCCCCAGCGAAAAAGCCCCTCAAGTGATCGTCGTCAAGCACGCGGCAATAGAAGTCCTCAACGACAACCTCGAGCGCCTCATGGCCGCCGATCCGGTCGTAGATGGTGTCGGCCTTGCGCTTGCGGAGAAGTGAGGGCATTCGCATGCAGATAGGGGACCATCCAGCGGTTGCCTGACAGTTAGAGAGCGATCACCGACCGATTACCCGTCGTAACAACCCGATTGCCGGCGAATCACCGGAAAGTGGGTAAGACTCTGTGAGGAATCCACGGAGAGCGAGAAACCTATGAATCTGGGCGATTTGACCGGCCTCGTCGAGAAGCCGATCGCCGCGATGTCCAACCTCGTCAACACCCCCAACTCGGCGGGCCGCTATCGACCGTTCTATCTCCGCAATCTGCTCGACGCAGTGCAGGGGCGCACGCTAGAAGATGCCGTCGACGGCACGATCATTTTGATCACGGGCGGATCGTCGGGCATTGGCGAGGCGGCTGCCAAGAAGATCGCCGAGGCCGGCGGCGAGGTGGTGCTGGTCGCGCGAACCCCAGAGAAACTGGAGAAGGTCGCTGACGAAATCCGCAGCAGCGGCGGCACCGCTCACGTATACCCGTGCGATCTGGCCGACATGGACGCCATCGCCGCGATGGCCGACAAGGTGCTGGCCGATCTCGGCGGCGTCGATGTTTTGATCAACAACGCCGGACGGTCAATTCGGCGGTCACTGGAGCTGTCCTACGACCGGATTCACGACTACCAGCGGACAATGCAGCTGAATTACCTTGGCGCCGTTCAGCTCATCCTGAAGTTCATCCCGGGAATGCGGGAACGCGGTTTCGGGCAGATCATCAACGTGTCCTCGGTCGGCGTGCAGACGCGGGCGCCACGTTTCGGCGCTTACATCGCCAGTAAGGCCGCGTTGGACAGCCTCTGCGATGCCCTGCAGGCCGAAGTCGTCAGCGACGACGTGAAATTCACCACCGTGCACATGGCGCTGGTGCGCACGCCGATGATCAGCCCGACCAAGATGTATGACAAGTTCCCGGCGCTCACGCCCGACCAGGCGGCGGGCGTGATCACCGATGCGATCGTGCACCGCCCCCGACGGGCCAGCTCACCGTTCGGACAGTTCGCTGCTGTCGCCGACGCCGTAAACCCGGCTGTGATGGATCGGGTGCGCAACCGTGCGTTCAGCATGTTCGGCGACTCGTCGGCGGCCAAGGGAGACGAATCCGAAAGCCACCCACAGGAATTCGACCCGAGAAGCGAGACGTTCGTCCGGGCCACCCGCGGAATCCACTGGTAGCAGACAGGTCAGGTAATCATGAGCCTTCCGAAACCAAGCGACCAGGCCACCGTCGTCGTCACCGGCGCCTCGTCGGGCATCGGCACGGAGTTGGCCGGCGGGCTGGCCCGGCGGGGCTATCCGCTGGTGCTGGTCGCCCGCCGTCGCGAACGCCTGGACGACCTCGCCGGTGAGTTGCGCTCGCAGTACTCAGTGGGCGTCGACGTCGTGCCGCTCGACCTGTCCGATGCCGCATCCCGGGAAAAGCTGGCCGGGCGGCTGCGCAGCGAACCGATAGCCGGTTTGTGCAACAGCGCGGGCTTCGGCACCAGCGGGGCATTCCACACCCTGCCGGTCGAGCGAGAATCCGAACAAATCACGCTCAACGCGCTGGCCCTCATGGAGCTCACCCATGCGGCGCTGGGCGGCATGGTCGAGCGCGGCGCCGGAGCGGTGCTCAACATCGCCTCGATCGCGGCATTCCAGCCGTTGCCGGGGATGGCGGTGTACTCGGCCAGCAAGGCCTTCGTCCAGACCTTCTCCGAAGCCGTCCACGAGGGCCTGCACGGGACGGGTGTTTCGTGCACGGTCCTGTGTCCGGGCCCGGTGCCGACCGAATGGGCGCAGATCGCCGACGCCGAACACGTCAACATCGGCTTCGCGCAAGTCTCGCCGCACGCTGTCGCCGAGGCCGCGATCGCGGGGATGCTCGACGGCAAGCGCAGCGTGGTGCCCGGCGTGGTGCCGAAGGTCGCCAGCCTCGGCGGTCGATTCACGCCGCGCAGTGTGCTGCTGCCCGCGCTGCGGATTGGCCGGAAACTGCGAGGTTAGACGCCGCTGACCCGCGACCCGCTGCGTCCGAAGACCCTCGGATCCGGCAAATTGCCGGTAACCTGACCGAATGTCGCGGGGGGCGCACGTAGCCGCTATGCCTGAAGCCGCCGGCCTCTTCGGACGGCTAGGCGTTTTTGTGGTGCGCTGGCCGTGGATTGTCATCGGGTTCTGGGTGGCGCTCGCGGCTGTTTTGTCGGTGACGTTTCCGTCGCTGACCAAGATGGCAAGCGAGCGGCCGGTCGCAATCCTGCCGTCCGACGCGCCGGTGATGGTCACGACCCGACAGATCTCCGAAGCGTTTCACCAATCCGGATCAGAGAACGAGAACGTCCTGCTGGTGGTCCTGACCGACGAGACGGGACTGGACCCCTCCGACGAGGCCACCTACCGCGTCATAGTCGACAAATTGCGGGCAGACACCCGCGACATCGTCATGATTCAGGATTTCGTCACCACGCCGGCCCTGCGCGAGGCCATGACCAGCAAGGATCACAAAGCCTGGTACCTGCCGATGGTGCTTGCCGGAGCCGTGGGTTCACCCGATTTGCACGCGGCCTTTGGCCGGGTCGCCGACATCGTGAAGCAAACTGCCGCAGGATCGACGCTGACGGTAAACCTGACCGGCCCCGCGGCCACAGGCGACGACCTGATGTACATCGGGATTCGCGACATGCACGTGATCGAGGCCGCCGTCGTGCTGATGGTCCTGATCATCCTGTTCGTCATTTACCGCAATCCGGTCACCATGATGCTGCCGCTGATAACGATCGGCATATCGGTAGGGACTGCACAGGCCATCGTGGCAGGCGTCGCACAACTTGGTCTGGGTGTGACCACCCAGACAATCACGTTGATGACGACGATGATGGCCGGCGCCGGAATCGACTACGCGGTGTTTCTCATCAGTCGTTACCACGACTATGTGCGGCAAGGCGTGGACTCGAATCAAGCTGTCCTCAAGGCGTTGACGTCTATCGGCAAGGTGATCGCCGGGTCCGCGGCCACGGTGTCGATCACCTTCCTCGGCATGGTCTTCACTCATTTGGGAGCCTTCAAGACTGTCGGCCCGGCGCTGGCCATTTCGATCGCTGTGGCGCTGCTGGCCGCTCTGACTTTCCTGCCGGCTCTGCTCGTCCTGGCCGGGCCGCGCGGTTGGATCAAGCCACGCCGCGATCTCACTGCCCACTTTTGGCGGCGGTCCGGCGAACGCATTGTGCACCGACCCGTGATCCATCTGGTCGCCAGCCTTACCGTGCTGGTCATTCTTGCCGGCTGCGCGATGTTGGCCCGCTACAACTACGACGACAGCAAAACCCTGCCGAAGTCCGTCGAGAGCGCTGCCGGATATGCCACGCTGGCCCGGCATTTCCCATTGAACGCCACGATTCCGGAGTATCTCGTCGTCCATTCAGCGGGCGACTTGCGGGAGCCGGCGGCCCTTGCCGACTTGAAGCTGATGGCACAGCGGGTGAAG
>DAIODV010000296.1:0-5096 GCA_036746615.1 Mycobacterium sp. | reverse complement strand
GTCATCGCGCGATGTATTGAAGATTCTTGCGAGCACTTGTCGTACCGGCGCGCTCACCTCGCGCCGTGCTGTCAGCGGTTACCCTGGCCGCCCGGCCACAGTTCAGCCTGCACACCTGGACATGTAGGCCGGACTATTCGGAGTGCGCACCCGTCGAGCGTCCGGTGAACGGGCGGCTCGTGCTGGTCCGATCGGGCCGGTTTCGGCGCCACACCGCCGATGGTTGCGTCGATCTCGACCCAACAATCGGATACCTCGGCGCCCCTGGGGAGGAAGAGCAATTCGCGCACCCACACGGCGGAGACCTGTGTACCTCCGTGCAATTGAGCGCCACCTCGTGGCGGCAGCTGGTCGGTGACGTGGACGAGAAGCAATCGACGATGTACGTCGATGCTCAGTTGGAACTCGCCCACCGTCGGGCGTTGGCCGCCGGGCCCGATATCGATTACCAGCTCGCCGAACGGGTCCTGATGCTGGCCGCCGAGGCGCTGCGCCGAGCAACCGACCAGCGCACACCGCTAAGCGATCCGCCACGGCCCGCCGATGCACAACTGGTGCAGCGGGCCCGGGCGGCCATCAATGACGACCATCCCGCTGCCAGTGGACTGTTTCCGCTTGCCGAACTACTCGGGGTATCGCCATACAGATTGAGTCGGGCTTTCCCTCGGGAATTGGGTGTGTCGCTGACCCGCTATCGCAATCGCGTCCGGGTCGGCCGAGCTCTTGAGCAGTTGCAGCAGAACACAGCGCCGCTTGCTGAGATCGCCGCCGAACTTGGCTTTGCCGACCAGGCGCATTTCACTCGCGTTGTGCGCCAACACTTAAGCCACACACCGGCCGGGTTGCGCCGGACGCTCGGACACTAGACGTCCAACCCCACGTCGAGAACCCGCACCGAGTGGGTAAGCGCGCCGACTGAAAGGTAATCCACACCCGTGCCGGCATAGTCGGCGGCGGTTTCCAGCGACAGACCCCCAGAGGACTCCAGTTTGGTGGCCGGCGCCCGCGCGTCGCGACGTTGCACCGCGATCTGGGTCTGCCAGACCGGAAAGTTGTCGAGCAGCACCAATTCGGCCTTTTCGTCCAAGACCTCGTCGAGCTGCTCGAGCGAATCGACTTCGACCTCGCACGGCAAGTCGGGTGCCGCCGCCCGCACCGCGCGCAGCGCCGCGACCACCGAGCCTGCCGCCGCGACGTGGTTGTCCTTGATCAACGCCGCATCGCCCAAGCCGAGCCGGTGGTTGACGCCGCCGCCGACCCGGACCGCGTACTTCTGCAATGCCCGCAACCCCGGCAGCGTCTTGCGGGTGTCGCGGATTTGCGCCTTTGTGCCGTCTACGGCGTCGACCCAGGCGGCCGTCGCGGTGGCGATCCCGGACAGGTGGCAGACGAGATTGAGCAGAGTCCGCTCGGCGGTCAATAGGCCTACCGTCTGCGCCTCGACCGTCAACGCCGACTCTCCCGACTGCAGCCGTGCGCCATCCTCGACACGATCGAGCACCCGGTAGCCGTCAGCGCCAAGCACCTCGTCGAGCACCAGAAGTGCGACATCGACGCCGGCGATCACTCCGGGCTCCCGGGTGATCAGCGATGCGATCGTGGTGGCGCCGTCGGGCACGGTTGCCAACGTCGTGACGTCCGGCCCGTAGCGCAGGTCCTCTTCGAGCGCACGGCTGATCGTGGCGCGAGCCTCGGCGAGCTCACTCTGCGAGAGTGACATCAGCACACCGCCGCAAGAGCATCGACCTGCGCGCTATCGTCATCGCCCAGCCGGACGACGATGCTGCAGGCCTGGGCGACGGAGGCGTCGGGGTAGTCGGCGCGGTGGTGACAACCCCGACTCTCGTTGCGTGCCAACGCGGCCGCCGCGACCGCGCGGGCGGTCACCGTCAACGCCGCGTCTTCGAGGTCGGCCCGAGCCCGCATGGCTTGAATCGGCGCTGTCGACAGCGCGTCGGTCAGCCGGCGCAAGCCATCGACGTCGCGAACCACCGAGGCATCGCGACTCATCGCCCGCTGCAGGTGGCGCCGATCCAATGCAGGATGGCCAACGGGCTCCGGCGCCGTCGCACACTGACGTCCGGCCAACACCGCGTGCGCCGCCGCGGCTCTTCCTGCCCGGCCGCCGACGACCAAGCCCTCCAACAGGCTGTTGGACGCCAGCCGGTTGGCGCCGTGCATCCCGGTCCGTGCAACCTCGCCGGCGGCGAAAAGCCCGGGCAGCTCGGTTTGTCCGTGCACATCGGTGACCACACCGCCGCAGCTGTAGTGCGCGCCCGGCGTCACCGGGATGGGTTGATGAACCGGGTTGATACCGGCTTTGCGGCATGCGGCGGTGACCGTCGGGAAACGATGTTCGAAATCGGCGATGCCGCGGGCGTCGAGGTAGACGCACGGGTCGCCTGTTGCCCGCATCCGGGCGTCGATAGCGGCGGCCACCACATCCCGCGGCGCCAGATCGCCCATCGGGTGCACACCCGCAGTCACCGAATTCCCTTGACTGTCAACCAAAACCGCGCCCTCGCCGCGGATGGCTTCGGTGACCAGCGGCCGCCGGCCTTGACTGCGGCCGTCGTAAAGCATCGTGGGGTGGAATTGGATGAACTCGATGTCGCTCACCGCGACACCGGCCCACAGCGCCAACGCGATCCCGTCGCCGGTGGATCCATCCGGATTGGTGGTCGCGCCGAAGAGGTGGCCTAGCCCGCCGGTGGCCAAGATCACCGACGGGGCAGCAACGATGCCGATGCCGTCGGCATTGGCGACCAGCACCCCTGTTACGCAATCGATTCCCGAGCTCGCGTCGTGCAGCAAGCCCAGGACGGCGTGGTCGGTGCGGATGTCCAGCGCGGCCGCCGCATGGTCGAGCGCCCGCTGCACCTCGGCACCGGTGGCGTCCCCGTTGGCATGCACGATGCGCCGCCGCGAATGCCCGCCCTCGCGGCTCAGTGCCCATTCGCCGACCGCGGTCTCGTCGAATCGCGCTCCCTCGCTTACCAATTCAGTCACCGCTTGGTAGCCGTCGGCGACGATCGATGTCACCGCATCGACATCGCACAGACCGGCGCCGGCAGCCAGCGTGTCGGCGACGTGCGCGTCAACCGAGTCGTCGGTATCCGGTAGTACCACCGCGATTCCGCCCTGGGCGTAGTGGGTGGCCGTCACGCCCGACCTGTGCCCCGCCTTGCTTAGCACGACGACCCGCTTGCCGGCCCGATGGGCAGCCAGCGCGGCAGCCAGGCCAGCGACACCGGTGCCGATGACCACGACGTCGGCCCGCTGCTGCCAGGCCGGACCGATGCTCATTCGCCGCCGCCAGGCTGGCCGATCGCGATCATCCGCTGCACGCTTTGCCGTGCCAGGCCGGCAATCTGGGCATCGACATGGACCTCGTCGGCGCCCTCGACCAGGCAGCGCAACAGCGCCGCAGGGGTGATCATCTTCATGTACTTGCAGGACGCGCGGTCATTGACGGCCTGGAAGTCGACACCGGGCGCGGCGTTGCGCAGCTGATACAGCATGCCGACCTCGGTAGCGACCAGCACCTGGCGGGCGCGGGTGCCCCGCGCGGCGTCGAGCATGCCACCGGTCGACAAGATCTTCACCCGATCCTCCGGGAAAGCGCCCTCGCCAGCGAGGTACAAAGCCGAAGTGGCGCAACCGCATTCGGGGTGGACGAACAATTCGGCGTCGGGATGCTTACGGGCTTGATCGGTCAGCTCATCGCCGTTGATCCCGGCGTGCACATGGCACTCGCCGGCCCACACGTGCAGATTCCTCCTGCCGGTCACCCGGCGTACGTGCGCCCCCAAAAACTGGTCGGGACAAAACAACACGTCGCGGTCGGGGTCAATCGAGGCGACGACATCGACGGCATTCGACGATGTGCAACAGATGTCGGTGAGCGCCTTCACCGCCGCGGTGGTGTTGACGTAAGAGACGACGACGGCGCCGGGGTGTTCGTCCTTCCACGCCTGCAGATCCTCGGGCGTGATCGAGTCGGCCAGCGAGCAGCCCGCCCGCTGGTCGGGGATCAGCACGGTCTTACCCGGGCTAAGGATTTTCGCGGTCTCCGCCATGAAGTGCACACCGCAGAACACGATGGTTTCTTCGGGCGCCTCGGCGGCAATCCGCGACAGCGCCAGCGAATCACCGACGTGATCGGCGACATCCTGGATGGCCGGCAGCTGGTAGTTGTGCGCCAGGATCGTGGCGTTGCGCAGGTCGGCCAGCCGGCGAATTTCGGCCGCCCAACGTTTGTCGCCCTCGACGCCCGTGTATCCGTTCGGAGTGCTGGTGATAGCCGCGGCCAGGTCGCTTTCATCCGTGCGATTCAGGACCGTCATTGCCGTTCCTTTCGCACCCGACCCGGTTTTCGACTTATAATCGAAAACATGCCACATGGTAGCACTGCTCACGAAGTGCTCGCCGTCGTATTCCAGGTTCGAGGCCTCGGATCAGGGCCGAAGAGCCAGACGCCGGAGCTCAGCGTCCTGCTGTGGCAGCGCGCCCGCGATCCGCAGCGAGGTGCGTGGGCGCTGCCGGGCGGGCAGCTCCGCCACGACGAGGACATGACCACTTCGGTGCGGCGCCAGCTGGCCGAGAAGGTTGACCTGCGTGAAGTCGCTCACTTGGAGCAGCTGGCTGTGTTCTCCGCCCCCGACCGGCTACCCGACACCCGCACGATTGCGTCGACCTTTTTGGGCCTGGTGCCCTCCCCTGCGATCCCAGAGCTACCGCCCGACACTCGCTGGCATCCGGTCACCGCACTACCGACGATGGCCTTCGACCACGGCACGATGGTGGCCCACGCCCGCACCCGACTGGTCGCCAAGATGTCCTATACGAACATCGGATTTGCCTTGGCGCCAACCGAATTCGCAATGTCGACGCTGCGCGACATTTACAGCGCCACGCTCGGGCACCAGGTCGACACGACTAACCTGCAGCGCGTGCTGGCCCGTCGCGGCGTCATCACCCCGACCGGCACCGTCGCGCAATCCGGGCGCAGCGGCGGGCGCCCGGCCGCGCTGTTCCGCTTCACCGATTCCCAATTGCGGGTTACCGACGAATTCGCCGCTTTGCGCCCCCCCGGC
>DAIODV010000295.1:0-5111 GCA_036746615.1 Mycobacterium sp. | reverse complement strand
CGGCCGGTGCCCTGAACCACGGGCCTCATGCCCTAACCCATCCGTCCTTGCGAATCCTGTTGTCAGTACGGCAGTACCTGTGCGGACCCACCCCGTCGCCCCTCCGCAGATATCGCGATCGACGCCGTCGAAAAGCTGCAACACGTAGTAACCGGTTTCCCCAATTTAGCACTGTTGTCTACTTTAGTGAACTACAGTCCGTCTATGGAGACACGGAAGCTAGCGCAACGGGCAGCGATCGCAGCCATTGGGCTGCTGGCGATGATGAATGGCGTGGTCGGTACCGGCTCAATTGGACAAGCCCACGCAGACGGACCGCACTGCGTCGTCAACGAGACGGACCCATGCCCGCAGCAGGCAGACCTGCCAAATCCGGACCCGCCGTCTCGCCCTCACACTCGTGTCTATTGCCAGCCTGCGGGAAGCAAGTGGGGCACTCACTGCTTCAAACAATGGGTACCGTGAGCCCACTGCCGGCCAACGCGATCATTTCGGCGCGCCCGCGCCCAGCGCAGCGAACAGGTCGCGCTCGATCGCAGCTCGCACATCCGCGGTGGCCTCCGATGGCCTCGACGGCGGAACAACGCAGAAGATGTCGTCGACCATCGATCCCCGCGTGGTCACCTTCGCCCAGGTGATGTCGACGCCGGCGCGCTCGAGTGCGCCGGCGAGGCTCGCGAGCAAGCCAGCGCGGTCGGTGGCCCGGATTTCGATGATCTGGCCGCCGGATGTGCCGTCGAACCAGGCAATGCGCGGCGGGGCGGTGGAACGGTGGCCCGGGACTCCGGTCGGTGCTTCGCGAACGGGAACGCGAGGGGGTTCCCGATCGCGCTGCTCGAGCGTGGCCAATACATCGAGTTCGCCGCCCAGCGCGCTCACCAGTTGCTGCCGCAACAATCCGGCGGCGGGTGGCGAACCGAAGTGCGGCGAGACCACGAATTCGTTGATCGCGGAGCCCTCGTGAATGTTTACCGACGCCGAGTGCACGCGTAACGAATTCAACGCCAGCACACCGGCCGATTTGGACAGCAGCCCACGCTGGTCCGGCGCGATCATCACAGCGTGGTAGAGGCGCTGGCTGCTGCCGGGCCGCAATTCAACATGCACTTTCTTGTCGGCGGCCAGCGAAAGATACTCGGGGTCAAGCGGATCGGCATGAGGCAATGGCTCACCGGCGATCACCATCCTGCAGCGGCGCACCAAATCGCGAACCAGCGATGCTTTCCAGTCACTCCACACCCCAGGTCCGGTCGCCAAGGAATCGGCTTCGGTCAGCGCATGGAGCACCTCGAGCAATATCGGATTTCCGTCCAACGCTTCGCAGACACTGGCGATAGTCTGCGGGTCGTTAAGGTCTTGGCGGGTCGCGACTTTCGCCAACAGCAAGTGGTGGCGCACCAGCTTGGCAAGGAGCTCGACGTCGGACGGCCACATCCCCAGTCTGGTGCCGACTTCTCCTGCCAACTCGGCGCCGATCACGCTGTGATCGACACCTCGCCCCTTTCCGATGTCGTGCAGCAATGCTGACAGGATCAGCAGATCGGGACGTGCTACCCGGGTGGTGAAAATCCGTGCCCGCGAAACGGCCTCGGCGAGATGGCGATCCACCGTCCAGATATGGACGACGTCGCGGGGCGGGAGATCGCGGATCGGAGCCCATTCCGGAAAAAGACGGTCCCACAACCCGGTCCGGTCGAGCGTTTCGATGACCGCGATGGTGTCCGGGCCGGCGCCCAACAACACCAGCAGGTGGTCCAACGCTTCGCGTGGCCATGGCGTCGGGAGTTCGGGTGCGGTGTCGGCCAGCCTGCTCAGCGTGGACATCGCAATGGGCAGTCCGGTGCCCGCGGCCGCCGCCGCCACTCGCAACAACAGCATGGGGTCGTTTTGCGGTCGGGCGTCGCGTGCCAGCACGACCTCGCCGGCGTACTCGACCACTCCCTCGTCGAGCGGTCGGCGCGGCCGCCGTCGTATCGCCGAAATCCCCCGCCGCGGTAGTGCATTGGCGGCAGTCCGAAGTCCGGCGTCGACGCGGTAGCTGATGGTGCGCCCGGCATCGGACAGCGTCCGGGAGAGGGCGAATCTGTCACCGATGTTCAACGCGGCGCTGATCTCGTCGGCGAATTGCGCCAACAGCAGGTCATGTCCGCGACCGGAAACCCGGTGAAGTTCAGTGCGGACGTCGAGCAAGGTCAGGTGCGCGTCGGTCAGCGAGCCCAGCGAGCTTTCCGGCCGCGCCACGGTCAGCCGGTCGGCGAGGTGGGCGATGGCAAGCGCGTCGAGCAATTGAACGTCGCGCAAGCCGCCGCGGCCCAATTTCAGGTCGGGCTCGGCTCGGTGCGCGATCTCACCGATGCGCTGCCACCGGGCGTGCGTCTCTTCGACGAGTTCGCCGAACAGGGACTGGATTCCGGTGCGCCACTGCCGCCGGACTCCCTCGACGAGCCGGGCCGATAGCTGTACATCGCCGGCGATGTGCCGCGCATCCAGCATGGCCAAGCCGGCCGACACGTCAGCGCCGGCGACCCGCAATGTCTCGGCGACGGTTCGCACGCTGTGGTCAAGGCGAATGTTGGCGTCCCACAACGGATACCACAGCTGATCGGCGACCTGTCGCATCGTGTCGGCGGGCATCCCGTCGTGCAACAACAGCAGGTCGAGGTCCGAGTAGGGCACCAGCTCGCGCCGGCCAAGTGAACCGGTCGCGACGATTGAGAAACCGCTGTCGGCGGTGATACCGATTTCGGCGGCCTTTGCGACTAACCAGGATTCGTGCAGCTCGCCCCACGCTTGGCGCAGGGCGGCCGAATCAAGTTCTCCCGGCCCGCGGGCGAGGAGATCTTCCCGGGCAGCGGGCAGATCGCTTGCCGGGCTGGCGGTACTGCCTGCCGCGGCTGGCCGAATCGGATCGGGTGGCTCTGGTCCGCGCTGTGTCATTCCCGTCCAGATCGGATCGGCTACTCCGGAGGAGTCGTCATCGGGCGTGTATCAGATTGCGTCGGCGCCGCGTTCGCCGGTGCGCACCCGCACCACCGTTTCCACGGCGCTGACCCACACTTTGCCGTCGCCAATCTTACCGGTGCGTGCGGCCCGGACGATGCTGTCGGTGACCTTGTCCGCGTCATAGTCCTCGACCAAGACCTCGATGCGCACCTTCGGCACGAAGTCAACGGAGTACTCCGCGCCCCGGTAAACCTCGGTGTGCCCCTTCTGCCGGCCGTACCCCTGAACCTCGCTGACCGTCATCCCCAGGATCCCCACCTGTTCAAGGCTGGCTTTGATGTCCTCGAGCGTGAACGGCTTCACGATCGCGGTAATCAGCTTCATTTCCTCTTCCCTCTTCAGCCGAATGGACAGAAACCGGATTGCTGCCGACTACCGCGAGGTCGTAGCCGCTCTCTGCGTGCTCAGCCTCGTCGATACCTGTGGCTTCGTCTTCGGCGTTCAGACGAAGCCCAATGGTGTATTTCAGCAATAGAGCCACAATAAGGGTGCCGATTCCCGAGAATGCCAGGACACTCCCTGCGCCGATGCTCTGGCGGATCAGCTGAGCGAAGCCACCGCCGTAGAACAACCCCGCTGACGTGTGGCCGCCGCCGCCGGCAATCGCGATGGTCTGCGGCGCCGCGAGCAGTCCGACCAGCAGCGTGCCCACCAGCCCGCCGACCAGGTGAACCCCGACGACGTCCAGCGAGTCGTCGAAGCCGAACTTGAACTTCAGGCCGACCGCCAGCGCACACAGCACGCCGGCCGCTGCACCGACAATCAGCGCGCCCAGCACATTGACCGACGAGCAGGACGGCGTGATCGCGACCAGTCCGGCCACGATGCCCGAGGCCGCACCCAGGGTCGTCGCGTGCCCGTCACGGATGCGCTCGGTAGCCAACCAGGCCAGCATCGCCGCGGCGGTAGCCACCGTGGTGGTGATGAAGGTCGAACCGGCAACGCCGTTGGAGCTGGTCGCTGAACCGGCGTTGAATCCGTACCAGCCGAACCACAGCAGACCGGCGCCGAGCATCACGAACGGCACATTGTGCGGTCGCGTCGGGTTTTTCGGCCAGCCCCTGCGCTTGCCCAACACGATCGCCAGCACCAAGCCGGCCATACCGGCGTTGATGTGAACCGCGGTCCCACCCGCAAAGTCGATCGCGTGCAGTTTGTTGGTGATCCAGCCACCGTGAGCGCCGGTAACCCCGTCAGCGCAAAACACCCAGTGCGCCACCGGGAAGTAGACGACAGTCGCCCACAGCGCGGCGAATATCGTCCAGCTGCCGAACTTCAACCGGTCGGCGACCGCACCAGAAATCAGCGCCACAGTGATGATCGCGAACATCAACTGGAACGCGACGAAGACCGTCTGCGGCAGCGTGCCCGCCAATGCGATGTTGGTCGCCGCTGTGCTGCCGCTGGCGGCAGCGCCGTTGACCCCGATAAGGCCCTTCAGGCCAAAGTATTGGGTCGGATTGCCGGCGATGTTGCCAACGTCGTCGCCGAAGGCAAGGGAGTACCCGTAGATCACCCACAGCACGGTGACGACGCCCATGGCGATGATGCTCATCATGATCATGTTGAGCACGCTCTTGACGCGAACCATCCCGCCGTAGAAGAACGCCAGGCCCGGCGTCATCAACAGCACCAACGCGGAGCTCGCCAGCATCCAGGCGGTATCCCCGGTGTCTGGTACTCCCATCGTGGGGAATTGGTCCACTGCCCCTAACCTCCTTCGGCAAGGCCGCCTCCAGCGCGGGTCGCGACCGAGCCACCCGCTAATACGGCTGTCAAGACAATGCGGAGTACTTGTTTCGAAATGTGGCGCTGACAGGTTTCGCGCGTGTTACATCATGCTCACTGCCGATATCAGCCCAGCAAGGCGTCGACAAAAGCGGCGGGTTCGAACGGCGCAAGGTCGTCAGGTCCCTCCCCAAGACCGACCAGCTTCACCGGCACCCCGAGTTCCTGCTGGACCCGGAAGACGATGCCACCTTTGGCGGTGCCGTCGAGCTTGGTCAGCACCGCACCGGTGATGTCGACGACTTCGGCGAATACCCGTGCCTGCGCCAGCCCGTTCTGCCCGATGGTGGCGTCGAGCACCAGCAGCACCTCGTCGACCG
>DAIODV010000294.1:0-5122 GCA_036746615.1 Mycobacterium sp. | reverse complement strand
CCGGCGACATCCACGTCTTCCACGCCAAGGCCGTCGTGATCGCGACCGGCGGGTCGGGCCGGATGTACAAGACCACCTCCAACGCGCACACGCTGACCGGCGACGGGATCGGGATCGTTTTCCGCAAGGGACTTCCGTTGGAGGACATGGAGTTTCACCAATTCCACCCGACCGGCCTGGCCGGGCTTGGCATCTTGATCTCCGAAGCCGTCCGCGGTGAGGGCGGTCGGCTGCTCAACGGCGAAGGCGAGCGGTTCATGGAGCGCTACGCCCCGACGATCGTCGACCTTGCGCCGCGCGACATCGTCGCCCGCTCAATGGTGCTGGAAGTGCTGGAGGGCCGTGGCGCGGGCCCGCACAAGGACTACGTCTACATCGACGTGCGTCACCTCGGCGAGGATGTGCTGGAGGCAAAGCTGCCCGACATTACCGAGTTTGCCCGCACCTACCTTGGCGTCGACCCCGTCAAAGAGCTGGTACCGGTGTACCCGACGTGCCACTACGTGATGGGCGGAATACCCACAACGACTACCGGACAAGTGTTGCGGGACAACACATCTACCGTGCCGGGACTGTACGCGGCCGGCGAATGCGCGTGCGTGTCGGTGCACGGCGCCAACCGGTTGGGCACCAACTCGCTGCTGGATATCAATGTCTTCGGCCGGCGGGCCGGGATCACCGCGGCGAACTACGCTCTCGGGCACGACTTCGTCGACCTGCCGCCGGAGCCGGCCGCCATGGTGGTCGGTTGGGTGTCTGACATCTTGTCGGAGCACGGCAACGAACGCGTCGCCGACATCCGCGGCGCATTGCAGCAGACGATGGATAACAACGCCGCGGTATTCCGCACCGAGGAGACCCTCAAGCAGGCGCTCACCGACATCCACGCGCTCAAAGAGCGCTACTCCCGGATTTCCGTGCACGACAAAGGAAAACGCTTCAACAGCGACTTGCTGGAAGCCATCGAGCTGGGCTTCTTGCTCGAGCTGGCCGAGGTTACGGTGGTCGGTGCTTTGAATCGCAAGGAATCACGCGGCGGACATGCCCGCGAGGACTACCCGAACCGCGACGACGTCAACTACATGCGCCACACCATGGCCTACAAGCAGGGCACCGACCTGCTCAGCGATATACGGCTAGATTTCAAACCCGTCGTGCAGACCCGCTACGAGCCGATGGAACGGAAGTACTGATGAGTTCGGTTGTCGAAACCGCGCCAGGCGGGGATCCGCCGTTGCCACCAATTCCCGAGGGCTCGGTGATGGTGACGCTGCGGATTGCCCGGTTCAACCCGGAAAACCCCGACCAATACGCCGATTCCGGTGGCTGGCAGAGCTTTCGGGTGCCCTGCCTGCCCACCGACCGCCTGCTCAATCTGCTGACCTACATCAAGAGCTACCTCGACGGCACGTTGACCTTTCGGCGCTCGTGCGCGCACGGCGTCTGCGGCTCCGATGCGATGCGCATCAACGGAGTCAACCGACTGGCCTGCAAGGTGCTGATGCGCGACCTGCTTCCCAAAAAGACTGATAAGTCACTCACCATCACGGTCGAGCCGATCCGCGGGCTGCCGGTGGAGAAGGACTTGGTGGTCGACATGGAACCGTTCTTCGATGCGTATCGCGCGGTGAAGCCGTACCTGATTACCAGCGGCAACGCGCCGACCCGCGAGCGGATCCAAAGCCAGACCGACCGCGCCCGCTACGACGACACCACAAAGTGCATTCTGTGCGCGGCATGCACTACCAGTTGCCCGGTGTTCTGGCATGAGGGCAGCTACTTCGGTCCGGCGGCGATCGTCAACGCGCACCGCTTCATCTTCGACAGCCGCGACGAGGCCGCCGCCGAGCGCCTCGACATCCTCAACGAGGTCGACGGTGTGTGGCGGTGCCGCACCACGTTCAACTGCACCGAGGCGTGTCCGCGCGGTATCGAAGTGACCAAAGCGATTCAGGAGGTCAAGCGCGCGCTGATGTTCACGCGCTAGGGCCGAGGGTGCGGCTAGCCGCACATTGGACGCCGAGGGTGAAGCTGACCGCACCCTCGCCGGAATATATATACTAGACGCTGGCGTTCCCTAACTTTGTGCGCATCGCTAAAGCGGAGACTATCGAGCCCCGCCGCTACCAGACGAACGTCGGCCTGAAACAGCCGCCGACCAGGGCGTCCGCCCGGCCAGTACGCGAGTACGTGACCAATGTCAGCTCGCGGCCCAGCGATCGTCACACCTTCGAGGGGTATCTCGTCTGACTGGTATGACACAGAAAACCCGCATCGAACCATTACCTCCGAAACGGGCCAACTGGCTCATCCGCGCTATGTACCGGTATGCCAAGCGGCGCTTCGGCGAGGTCCCCGAGCCGTTCGCAGTCGTTGCGCACCACCCGCGGCTGCTGGTCGCCAACGCCGTGCACGAGACCATGCTGCAATCGGCATCACGCACGCTGCCGGCCAGCGTCCGTGAGCTCGCGGTGTTTTGGACCGCGCGCACGGTCGGTTGCTCATGGTGCGTCGACTTCGGGGCAATGCTGCAACGCCTTGACGGCTTGGACATGGAACGTCTCAAGGACATCGACAACTACGCCACCTCATCGCAATTCACCGATGATGAGCGGGCTGCCATCGCCTATGCCGACGCGATGACCACCGACCCGCACACCGTCACCGACGAGCAGGTAGCCGATCTGCGCGCCCGCTTCGGTGACGACGGCGTGCTCGAACTGAGCTATCAGATCGGCATCGAGAACATGCGAGCCCGGATGAACAGCGCACTGGGAATCACCGAGCAGGGCTTCAATTCCGGTGATGCCTGCCGTGTTCCGTGGGCTAACGAGGTCGGCGAATCCGCAGCGCAGGGCTAGAGTGGCGGGATGCAGGTCTGGGAGCTGGGGCCCGGCCGGCTCATGGTTGCCGGCGGGCTTTCCGACCTTGCCCTGCATCATCACCCCGCGGTTCAGATCACCGTCGGCGGACGCGGCTCGTTAACCGTTACCCGCGACGACGATACGTCCGACATATGCCGGCTGGTCGTGATCGCCAGCGGAGCGCGCCATGCCGTGCGATCGGATCCAGAATCGGCGGCGTTGACGCTCTATCTCGGGCTACAAACGGCGCAGGGCATTGCTCTGAATACCAAAGCGCGCCAGGGTGTCTGGGTTGTCGATGACGGCCAGAGCCTCGCGGAGACGACGGCCGCGTTGCTACACACCGAAGGTCCGGAGGCCGCGGCGAATTTTCTCGTTGATGAGCTTCGCGGAACGCAGCAGCCGGGATTCGTTCACCCGCAGCTGCGGCAAGCGATTGAAGTCGTGTCGAGCCGCATGCCTGACCACATCGATGTGACTTCGGCCGCGAACGCCGTAGCGCTATCACCCGACTATCTCGGGCGGCTGTGCAAACAGCAGACCGGCGTCTCGTTCTCGGCGACGATCCGCTGGCAGCGGCTGGTTGCCGCTGTGAGCTACCTTCTCGAGGGGCACTCGATCACCGACGCCGCCCACCTGGCCGGTTTCGCCGACGGGTCGCATGCCAACAAGGTGTGCTGGGAAATGACCGGGGCAACCCCGCGCGAACTCGCGGACGCGGTCCGCAAAGCCTGACGGATCCATACAAGCGTTCGGTTCGTGGTTGACCCACGCTGGGGCTATGCCTGTGATGTCGAGATTCGAACGCGCCTACTGTTGTAGCGCGATGTGGCGCTCAAGTAGCTCGGGCATTGCGCGCCAACTTTCCGCTCAAGGACTGGGCCACGACGTACTCGAAATCGGCGCCGGAAGCGGATCAGTTGCCCAGCAGCTTCTTTCCAACGCTCCCGAAATTGCCTGGACTGCAATAGATATCGATCCGCGCATGACGCAGGCCGCTGCCACACGCTTGAGTGAGTTCGCAGGCGCATCGGTAGAGACGGCCGATGCCACCGCGATGCCGTTCCCCGACGCCTCCTTCGACTCCGTGGTCAGCTGCCTGATGCTGCATCACATCATCGACTGGGAACGTGCTGTCGCCGAAGTAGCGCGAGTGTTGCGGCCGGGAGGCACCGTCGTCGGCTATGACCTTGTCCGCACTCCGCTGGCGAGTCTGTTTCATCGTTTGGACGGCTCGCCGTATCGGCTGATCGTGCCTGACCAATTCCGCGCCGAGTGCAGACGTAATGGGCTTGCCATCAGCTTGCGATCCCGCTTCCTCGGGCACGTCATGCAATTCGTCGCTCACAAGGGCAAGGAGGAAATCTGATGAGTGCTCGCACGAAAGCGAAAGTGGTGCGCGGCCTGTTTACATTGCCCACGCCGGTCCGCCGATTCTTGGCCGGCGCGCCGTTGCGAATCGACGGGCAGGAAATGGCGCTCGACGCACAACTGGCGATCCGGCTCAAAAACCGTTCCGGCTCAGATGTTTTCGACGGGCCCGTCGACGAGGCCCGCGCCCGATATGACGCGCTTCCCAGTATCATCGGCTACGAGTCACCGGTGCCTGTCGCAACGCGGGAGATCATCATCCCCGCCGAGCACGGCGACATTCCGGCCACCCTCTACACCCCTGCAGCGCTGCCCGAGCCGTCTGGGCTGCTGGTGTACACCCACGGCGGCGGCTTCTCCGTCGGCTCACGGCTAAGCCACGACCCCGTCGCTCGCTATCTTGCAAGCCACGCCGGTGTTCGGGTGCTGTCGGTCGAGTATCGACGCGCACCCGAGCACCCGTTCCCGGCCGCCGTGGACGATGCGCTCGCCGCATTCGAATACGCCCATCGCCACGCCGCGGATCTGGGTGCTGATCGCAACCGCATCGGCGTCGGGGGCGACAGCGCGGGTGGCAATCTCGCCGCGGTGACTGCACAGCAGGCAGCGCGACGAGGCAACGCGGTGCCGGCTTTTCAGCTGCTGATGTATCCCGCTACCGATCTGAGTACCCGCCGGCCGTCGCGCGACCTTTTCGCCGAAGGTTCGATGTTCACCGAACGCAACCTGCAGTGGGTGATGGCCAACTACATACCGGCGGGAACCGATGTAACGGATCCGCGAATCTCACCGCAGCACGGCGACGTCACGGGCGTACCGCCCGCCTACATCGCGAGCGCGGGGTTCGATCCCATCCGCGACGACGGCGAGGCATACGCGGACAAGCT
>DAIODV010000293.1:0-5129 GCA_036746615.1 Mycobacterium sp. | reverse complement strand
GGCAGTCGTGGCGCGATCTCCGCAAACCGACCGGCGGGCTGTACGGCATCGTCTGGGTCGGTCTGGGGCTGGCCGTCTTTCAGCAGTTCGTCGGCATCAACGTGATCTTCAACTACTCCGATTTGCTCTGGCAGACAGTGGGGTTCGGCGAGAAATCGTCGTTCACCATCGGTCTTGTGACCACCGGGGTCAACGTGCTGATCACCTTGGTGGCGATCGCGCTGATCGACCGGCTCGGTCGCAGGCCGCTGCTGCTGGCGGGTTCGGCGGGCATGTCGCTGATGCTGATCACGATGACGGTCGTTTTCGCGGGCGCGTCCGTTCACAACGGCCGGCCACAGCTGGACGGGGCTTCCGGGATCGTCGCGCTAGTGGCGGCCGACTTATTCGTGGTCTCGTTCGCCGTGTCCTGGGGACCAGTGTTGTGGGTGCTGCTGGGCGAGATGTTCCCCAACCGGATCCGGTCGGCAGCCCTGGGCCTGGCCTCCGGCGTGCAGTGGATGGCCAACTGGACCATCGCGGTGACATTCCCGGCGCTGCGTCACGTGCTCCCGGTGGCCTACGGCTTCTACACGCTGTGTGCGGTGCTGTCGCTGGTTTTCGTGTGGCGATGGGTCCGCGAGACCAAGGGCGTCTCCCTGGAAGACATGCCCGCAGAGGTGGCCCCGGCCTGAAACCGCCGTGACTTTGCTTAGCCGCCCATGAAACAATCGCTGCCCGTGAAGACCTTTGAGGATCTGTTTGCCGAGCTCGGCGAGCGTGCCCGCACTCGCCCGCCTGGCAGCGGCACCGTGGCCGCGCTAGACGCCGGCGTGCACGCGGTGGGCAAGAAGATCCTGGAGGAAGCCGGTGAAGTGTGGTTGGCCGCAGAGCACGAATCTGACGAGTCACTCGCTGAGGAGATCAGTCAGTTGCTGTATTGGGCCCAGGTGCTGATGATCGCCCGCGGGCTGACCCTCGATGACGTTTATCGGAAGCTGTGATGGCAGCCCAGCACCGGAACGGCTCGACGAGACTGCGTGTGGCAGTTCCCAACAAAGGAGCCCTGAGCGAGCCGGCCGTCGAGATTCTCGCTGAGGCCGGCTACCGTCGTCGCACCGATCCCAAAGACTTGACGGTCATCGATCCGCACAACCACGTCGAGTTCTTCTTCCTGCGCCCCAAAGACATTGCTATTTATGTCGGCTCGGGGGAGCTCGACTTCGGGATCACCGGGCGCGACCTGGCACGCGAGTCAGGCGCGCCGGTGCACGAACGACTGGCGCTGGGCTTCGGGTCGTCGTCGTTTCGGTACGCCGCGCCCGCAGGACGTGACTGGACCATCGAGGACCTGGCCGGCCGGCGGATTGCCACCGCATACCCGAACCTGGTGCGAGAAGATTTGGCGGCCCGCGGGATTGACGCGACCGTGATCCGGCTGGACGGCGCGGTGGAGATCTCAGTGCAGCTGGGAGTGGCCGACGCGATCGCCGACGTGGTCGGGTCTGGTCGCACCTTGAACCTGCACAACCTGGTGGCGTTCGGTGAATCACTGTGCGATTCCGAGGCGGTGCTGATCGAACAGATCGACCCTGATGCGTCGGACGGCGGGCCGGAGGCTTCGGCTCGTGACCAGCTGGTGGCCCGGGTCCAGGGGGTGGTGTTCGGGCAACAGTATTTGATGCTCGACTACGACTGCCCCCGTTCGGTTCTCGATGAAGCCACCTCAATCACACCGGGATTGGAGTCACCGACCATCGCCCCCCTGGCCGATCCAGAATGGGTGGCGATTCGGGCGCTGGTGCCGCGCCGGGAGGTCAACTCGATCATGGACGAGCTGGCCGCCATCGGGGCAAAGGCAATCCTGGCCTCGGATATCCGGTTCTGTCGTTTCTGATCTTGAATGCGCCGATGTCGCCGGTGCCGCTGTGTTAGCGTCCCGCTAGATCCGCGTTGTTTTGTCGAGCCCCAGGAGGGTCGCTGTGACGCATTTCTATGTTCTGCTCTTGGCTCTGGGAATCGGTGTGATTGCTGGGTTGCGTTCTCTGACAGCTCCAGCGGTCGTCGCGTGGGCCGCGCTGCTGCACTGGATCAACCTCAATGGAACGTGGGCGTCCTGGCTGGCGCATCCGGTGACGGTCACCATCGTCACGATTCTTGCCGTCGGTGAATTGGTGGCCGACAAACTGCCCAAGACGCCCAGCCGCACATCGCCGCCGTCGTTCGCCGCCCGGATTGCCTTGGGCGCGTTCGCGGGTGCTGTCATCGGCACTGCTTGGGGCTTCACCTGGAGCGCACTCGGTGCCGGGATCATCGGCGCGGTGCTCGGCACACTGGGCGGCTATGAGGCGCGCACCCGCCTGGCCGCCTCGCATGGCCACGACCTGCCGATCGCTCTGCTCGAGGACGCGATCGCCGTGCTCGGCGCTTTCGGGCTTGCCGCACTAACAGCTGCTCTGTGACAACGCGTTTCGACGCGATCGTGGTGGGTGCCGGCCAAGCCGGCCCACCGCTGGCGGGCCGACTGACCGCGGCCGGCCACACTGTTGCCGTTGTGGAGCGCAAGCTGATCGGCGGCACCTGTGTCAACACCGGCTGCATCCCGACCAAGACATTGGTGGCCAGCGCCCACGCTGCCCATCTGGCCCGCCGCGGCAGCGACTTCGGCGTCGGCACAGGCGTCGTCAGTGTCGATATGGCGAAAGTCAAGGCGCGCAAAGACGAAATCATGCTGAGCGACCGCAAGGGTGTCGAGGACTGGTTGAACGGAATGGACGGCTGCACCGTCATTCGCGGCCACGCCCGGTTCACTGACCCGCACACGCTGCGCGTCGGCGACCAGGCGCTGCAGGCCGAGCGCATCTTCCTCAACGTTGGTGGTCGTGCGGTGGTGCCCGATATTCCCGGGCTCACCGATGTCGAATTCCTCACCAATGTGTCGATCCTCGAACTCGATACTGCGCCCGAGCATCTGGTCATCATCGGCGGGAGTTACATCGCGCTCGAGTTCGCCCAGATGTATCGTCGGTTCGGCGCTCGGGTGACCGTCGTCGAGAAAGGGCCACGCCTGGCATCGCGCGAAGACGAAGATGTTTCGGACGCCATCAAGGCGATCCTGGAAAACGAGGGCATCGAGATCGTGCTCGATGCCGCGGATATACGGATAACCAAGCGACATAACGGTTTTGAGCTGACACCGCGGGCCGGTGCCGCGTCGATAGCCGGTAGCCATCTGCTGCTGGCGGTCGGGCGGCGGCCCAACACCGACGACCTCGGTCTCGAGCGTGCCGGTGTCCAGACCGACAGCCGGGGCTACATCACGGTCGATGACCACCTGAAGACCAGCGTCGAGAACATCTGGGCAATGGGCGACTGTAACGGCAAAGGAGCGTTCACCCACACCTCTTACAACGACTTCGAGATCGTTGCGGCCAACCTGCTCGACAGTGACGCACGCCGCGTCAGCGATCGCATCCCCACCTATGCCCTCTACATCGATCCGCCGCTGGGCCGGGCCGGAATGACCGTCGAGCAGGTGCGTGCGTCGGGCCGTGCTGCGCTGGTCGGTTTACGGCCGATGACACGAGTCGGTCGTGCGGTGGAAAAGGGTGAGACGCAAGGCTTTATGAAAGTCGTCGTCGATGCTCAAACGCAGGAAATCCTTGGTGCCGCTATCCTCGGTGTCGGCGGCGACGAGGCCATCCACGAAATCCTGGACGTGATGTCAGCGAAGGCGCCCTACACCACGCTGGCGCGCACGATGCACATCCACCCGACCGTCAGCGAGCTGATACCGACCATGCTGCAGGAGATGTCACCGCTGCAGTAGTGCTATGCCGCCGGATCTGCCTGGTGCAGAACGGTGTCCGCGTCACCTTCATCAGGATGTTTCGGCCAACCGGGGTAGGGCGGCGGCGTACCACCGAAGGCTGGACAGTGCGCGTGGTGCGCGCACCAGTCGCACAGCCGCGACGGCCGGGGTCTGAAATCGCCTGTAGCACCGGCAGATTGGATCGCTCGCCAAATCGCCATCAGCGTCTTCTCGAACCGCAACAGCTCGTCTTCGTCGGGGGAGTAGTCCAGCAACTGTTCGTCCGCCAGATAGATCAGCCGTAGCCGCGTCGGCAGCACGCCCCGCGAGCGCAGTAACGCGACCGCATAGAACTTCATCTGGAACATCGCCTTGAACTCGGCAAGTGCCCGCGCCTCCGGAGGGGCCTTGCCGGTCTTGTAGTCCACGACCCGCAATTCGCCGGTGCCGGCGACGTCGATGCGGTCGATGATTCCGCGCAGCAGTGTGCCGTCGGCAAGCTCGACCTCGATGCGCTGTTCGCAGCTTTGCGGGTCGAACCGGGTCGGATCTTCCAGCCGGTAGTAGCCGGACAGCAGGGCACGGGCCTCGTCGAGCAGTTGGGTCTGCTGCTCGGTGTCCAACGCGGCGGCCAGTTCGGGCTCCGCGCCGATCACCTGTTCCCAAGCGGGGTCGACGAGCGTGTCGGCGGTCTGCGGATCGCGCTGCGGTGCGGGCAGGTTGTACAGCTGCTCCAGTGCCGCATGCACCACCGAGCCCCGAAGCTGTGCCGTCGACGGCGGCTCCGGCAAGCGATCGATGGCCCGGAACCGGTAGAGCAGCGGGCATTGCTTGAAGTCGGCGGCCCGCGACGGCGACAAGGCCGGCCGTCGCCGTGGTGACTCCGCCTCGGAACTCATACGCGCAGCCTAGGACCGAGACCCGACAACCCCGCGCACTTTCACCGGCGCGTCTGCTGGCAGGCTAGACAACTGTGTCTGCAACCGGGCCGTTCGCCGAGGGCGACCGCGTCCAGCTCACCGACGCCAAGGGGCGGCACTACACGATGCTGCTCAGTGCGGGCGGTGAATACCACACCCACCGCGGCGCGATCGCGCACGACGCGGTGATCGGACAGCCCGAAGGCAGCGTGGTCAAATCCACCAACGGTGACCCATTTCTGGTATTGCGTCCGCTGCTGGTGGACTACGTGATGTCGATGCCGCGCGGTGCCCAATTGATCTATCCCAAAGACTCCGCACAGATCGTGCTCGAGGGTGACATCTTTCCCGGCGCCCGAGTGCTGGAAGCCGGTGCCGGCTCCGGGGCGATGACCTGTTCGCTGCTGCGCGCCGTCGGC
>DAIODV010000292.1:0-5135 GCA_036746615.1 Mycobacterium sp. | reverse complement strand
GGCGTTGGTGGCCATCGCGGTCATGGCTTCGATGGTCAACCCACCGTCCACGTCGTTAACGTGATCCATTCAATTGTCCGGCTCCTCAGCGGGCCTTCGGGCCCGCATCGTCACCGGACGGCGGCGGAACGAACGGGCCCGACTGTCGCTGCATACCCGCCGCGCGCCCTTTAGCGGCGATCACCAACGCCATCTTGCGGCTGGCTTCGTCGAGCATTTCGTCGCCGAGCATCACCGCTCCCCGAGCACCGCCCGCGGGGGAGGTATGCCATTCATAGGCTTCCAAAATCAACTCCGCGTGGTCGTACTCCTCTTGGCGCGGACTGAAGATCTCGTTGCCGGCGACAATCTGATCGGGATGCAACACCCACTTGCCGTCATAACCCAAGGCCGCCGACCGGCCCGCAACCCGCCGAAACGCCGCCACGTCACGCACTTTCAGATAGGGGCCGTCAACCGCCGCGATGCCGTGCGCGCGGGCGGCCACCAGGATCGTCATCAGTGCGTGGTGGTAGGCGTCGCCGACGTCATAGCCCTCCGGCTGTTCGCCGACGACCAGCGTGCGCATGTTGAGGCTGGCCATCAAGTCGGCGGGGCCGAGCACCAGAGCCTGCACCCGTGGCACCGCGGCGATCGCATCAACGTTGAGCAGACCGCGCGCGTCTTCGATCTGCGCGTCGATGCCGATCTCTCCCACCGGAAGCCCGTGAACCGTCTCCAACTGGGTCAGCAACAGGTCGAGCGCCTGAACGTGGGAGACGTCGGAGACTTTAGGCAGCACAACAACATCGAGCTTGGCGTCGGGTGCGGCGCCAACTGTGGAAACCACTTCGATGATGTCGGCGTGTGTCCACGGAGTGGTCCAGTCGTTGACCCGAACGCCGCGCAGCTGTCCGGCCCATCCGGGTTCGGCAAGCGCGGCGGCCACCCGCGTGCGGGCCGCTGACTTGGCGTCCGGCGCGACGGCATCCTCGAGATCGAGAAACACCTCATCGGCGGGAAGGCCTTTGGCCTTATCGATCATCTTCTGACTGCTACCCGGTACCGACAGGCAAGTGCGGCGAGGTCGATAGGCGGTGGTCACGTTTCACTCACTCCTTTTGAATACCCTGTGCACCATGGCCTCGATCAACAGGGTGTACGCCGCGCGGCTGGCGCGAATGCTGGTGCTGGGCCCCATGGGCGAGTCCCTCGGCAAAGTGCGTGACGTCGTGGTCAGCATCAGCATCGTCCGCCAGCAGCCGCGCGTCCTTGGACTCGTCGTCGAAATGCTTTCGCGCCGAAGAATATTCGTGCCGATTTTGCGGGTCGCGGCGATCGAACCCAACGCGGTGACACTCAACACCGCCAGCGTGTCGCTGAGCCGGTTCGAGCAACGGCCCGGCGAAGTGCTGGTGCTGGGACAAATCATCGACACCAAGGTTCGGGTCAACGACCCGGAGTTACCGGAGCTCGCCGACACCGAAGTCGTCGTCACCGACCTCGGTTTGGAGCAGACCCGGACCCGCGACTGGATGGTGACGCGCGTCGCCGTTCGGGTTCCCAGACGGTTTGGCCGACGCAACACTGTCCACATTGTGGGTTGGCGCAATGTGGCTGGTCTGACCCCATCGTTACTGGCAATGCCCGGCCAGGGCGTGGCGCAGCTACTGCATCAATTCGAGACGTGGCGGCCAATCGATGTCGCCGATGCCGTACGTGAGCTGCCGGCGAAGCGGCGCTTCGAGGTGGCCAGTGCGCTGGACAACGACCGGCTGGCCGACGTCTTGCAGGAGCTGTCGGAGGAGGAACAGGCGGAGTTGCTGATGCAGCTGGGCGACGAACGCGCCGCCGATGTGCTCGAGGAGATGGACCCCGACGACGCCGCCGACCTGCTCGGCACGATGAACCCGAGCATGGCCGAGGGGCTGCTGCGGCAGATGGACCCGGAGGAGTCCGACCCGGTGCGGCGCTTGCTGAAACACTCGCCCGACACCGCGGGCGGTTTGATGACTTCCAGCCCGGTGGTGCTGACGCCGGACACGTCGGTCGCTGAGGCGCTGGCCCGGGTCCGCGACCCCGACCTGACCGTGGCGCTGTCCTCGCTGGCGTTGGTGGTCCGTCCGCCGACCGCCACGCCGACCGGTCATTACCTTGGCTGCGTGCACCTGCAGCGGCTGTTGCGCGAGCCGCCGGCCATGCTGGTCGGCGGGATCGTCGACGCCGATCTGCCCGTCCTGGCACCGGACACTCCGCTGGCGGTGCTCACCCGCTACTTCGCCGCCTACAACCTGGTGTGCGCCCCGGTGGTCGACGGACAGCACCACCTGCTGGGCGCGGTGACAGTGGATGACGTGCTCGACCATCTACTCCCGCACGATTGGCGAGCGAGCAACGACGCGCTGTCGCTGGATGCGGCCGGAGGAGCGTCATGAGCAAGTCGGCACCACGGGCGCGGCTCTATACGCCCCGCACCTCGCGGGTGGCCGCCCCGCGGGTGGACCCCGAGGCCGTCGGGCAATTCACCGAATCGATCGCCCGCTTCTTCGGCACGGGTAGCTACCTGCTGATTCAGACCCTCGTGGTGCTGGTCTGGATCGTGCTCAACGTCACCGCGGTCGGCCTGCGCTGGGACCCTTACCCGTTCATCTTGCTCAACCTGGCGTTCTCCACCCAGGCGGCCTACGCGGCGCCGCTGATCTTGCTGGCCCAAAATCGCCAAGAGAACCGGGACCGGGTGGCTCTCGAAGAGGATCGCCGCCGGGCCGAGGAGACCAAGGCCGACACCGAATACCTGGCCCGCGAGCTGGCCGCGCTGCGGCTGGCGATCGGTGACGTCGCAAAGACCCGCGACTACCTGCGTCGCGAACTGGAAGATCTGCGGGATCTTCTGGAGGACCGACACCCGACGCCGAGCGGTGACGGTTCCGACCCGCGCGCCGCAAAGTCCACTTAAAAATGCCTATGAGCGAATGCGATTCCAGCGACGAGTCGGTGAAAAAATCGTCCGCCGTTTGACCTCCCGGAACCCCGCATCTTCGCTGGACACAGACTCTGCGATTGTGGCTTTTGTGATCAGAGAGTTATGTATGGTGACTTAGGTCACGAAGCCCAAAGTGGTTTCACAAATGCCTAATAGGGCACGAATATCGAGGACGGTCGGGTGCGCGTCGGGGGACTTACCAAGATGCGGCAGCGGGTACTTCGCGTGCCGCGGACCCCGAAAATCCCCGCTTCTCTCGTCACCGCTCTTGCCACCGTTCGGCACTCGACGGTTCGCGTCGCTCGAGCCACGAAAATCCCCGCCGCGTTCGTCGCCGTCGTTGCGGCAGTGGAGCAGTTCCTGACCCGCGCCGCCCGAAGCCCCGCTTTCGGTGTGGTGATGATCGCCTGCCTGGTGTTCGCCGGAGTCGTAGGCGCTGCGGCCCCGCCATTCCCGGTGGCGCACTCCACATTGCGCGATGCCGCCATCACCCCTGTCGCTGCGGTGGCGCCCGCCTCCACCGACCCGACGGGGCCATTGGTGATCGCCGTCCAACACCCGAAGATCGGCTTCCACATCGCCGCGGCCCCCACGATGTCCGCTCCCCCGCCCTTGGGTGTGGTGAATACGCCTGGCGCCCTAGGTATTCCGACGATGGCGCTGTCCGCCTACCGCAACGCCGAAAGGATGATGTCCGTAACTGACCCCGCGTGCGGCATCAGCTGGAATCTGCTGGCCGGTATCGGGCGCATCGAATCGATGCACGCCAACGGCGGCGCCACCGACGCGCACGGCACTGCGGTCCGGCCGATCTATGGCCCCACGCTGGACGGCACCCTGCCCGGCAACGAGGTCATCGTCCAAGGCAACGCGGGCGGGCGCATCACCTATGCGCGCGCGATGGGTCCGATGCAGTTCCTGCCGGGCACGTGGGCGCGCTACGCCTCCGACGGCGACGGCGACGGCGTGGCCGATCCGCAGAACCTGTATGACTCCACGCTGGGCGCCGCTCGATATCTGTGCAGTGGCGGGCTGAATCTGCGCGACCAGTCGCAGGTGCTGTCCTCGATCCTGCGCTACAACAACTCGATGCCGTACGCCCAAAACGTGCTCGGGTGGGCTGCGGCGTACGCCACCGGTGTGGTCCCCGTCGACCTGCCGCCGATGACCGGCCCGCCACCGCCGATGGCCGACCCGCAACTGGAGCACCTGGCACAGCTGGAGGGGCTGGGCCCGAACTCGCCGCTGAACATGCACGGCCTGCCGTCCACCGACCTGCTGGCGCAGATGCCGTTGATCGACCTCAGCGGGGCCAGCTCCAGTGCCCCCAACCAGCAGCCGTTGCCGTGGCAGCGGACCAGTGCTCCCCGCCCGGGATGCACGGTGATCTGCATCGGCCAAGAAACCGAACTGCCGCCGCAGTTCTCGTTGAACACACCACCACCGTCGGCGCCGGCGGCTGCGCCGGGCATGCCGCCTGTTCCGCCCGCGGCGGTTCCGCCGGCGCTACCGGCGCCCGCACCCGCTGCGCTGCCACCGGCGCCGGCTGGTGGGCTACCGCTTCCCGGCACGCCGGGCGGGCCACCCGCAGGCCCGGCGCCCGGTCCCGCTAACTGACGCGCAACTACACTCGGCGGTGATGTCCGATCCGACTGCAGATGTTCGCGCCGCCCTGGCCAAGGTGATCGATCCTGAACTGCGGCGCCCCATCACCGAACTCGGGATGGTCAAAGGTGTCGAGGTGGGCCCCGACGGCGATGTGCACGTCGAGATCTATCTGACCACTGCGGCCTGCCCGAAGAAGACCGAAATCAGCGAGCGCGTGAGCCAGGCCGTCGCCGACGTCCCGGGCACCGGCGCAGTGAAGGTCAGCCTGGATGTGATGAACGACGACCAGCGCACCGAACTGCGAAAGCAGTTGCGCGGCGACGCCCGCGAGCCCGTCATCCCGTTCGCGCAGCCCGGTTCACTGACGCGGGTGTACGCGGTCGCCTCTGGCAAGGGTGGCGTGGGCAAGTCGACGGTCACGGTGAACCTGGCCGCCGCGATGGCCGCGCGCGGGGTGTCGGTCGGCGTGCTCGACGCGGACATCTACGGCCACTCGATCCCGCGGATGATGGGGACCACCGACCGGCCCACCCGAGGGATGTGCCGACTACGGCAGGTGCCACTG
>DAIODV010000291.1:0-5162 GCA_036746615.1 Mycobacterium sp. | reverse complement strand
TGTGGTTAACGTCCCGGCCCATGTTTTTAGAAGCGATCATGGCTGTGGTTCAGCAGATGTCAGGCACGCCATATAGTCATGGCTATTCCCCGGCCGGAACGGACTGTTCGGGTCTGGCCTCTTTGGTATCGAATATCGCTACCGACCGGCCGGCCTTCGCCGAACGGTTCAACACCGGGAACGAAGAATCAGCCCTCTTGGCACGCGGCTTCCAATACGGGACCGCGCCTGGCGCCCTGGTGATCGGCTGGAATGGTGGACACACCGCCGTGACGCTGCCGGATGGCACACCGGTCTCCAGCGGTGAAAGCGGCGGCGTGCGCATTGGTGGCGGCGGCGCTTACCAGCCCCAGTTCACTCATCACATGTTCCTTCCGGTGGATCCCGGTGCACCTCAGGATGCCCCGCCGCCTCCGCCCGGCCCGGTTCTCGCGGACGCGGTCGCTCCCGAGCCTCCCCCGCCGCCGGCCCCCGAACCCGCTCCCGCCGAGCCGTTCGCGAGCGAACTCCCCCCGCCGCCGGCCCCGGACCCGGCTCCTCCCGTCGAGCCGGTCGTGAACGAGCTGCCGCCGCCGGCCGATCCTGCCCCGGCCCCCGATCAGCCAGGCGAGCCTGCCTAGCCCTCGGCGCCCTCAGGTCAAGAACCGCGCCACATAGCGGGTGAATCGCTCGCGCAGATCGTGCTCGTCGAGTCCGAACATTTCGGCCGACGTCGCGACCTGACCCAACCGGCCGCGCTGATGGCCCAATAGGTAGTCGGCCATCGCCGTGCGGGCCGCGTCTGTCAGCGGCTCGCCGGCGAGGTCGTAAATACGTTCGGCGACGCCGAGTTCGTCGGTCATGAAGTCGTCGAAGCGGACGTCGACCGAGCGATCCTCGGGGATGACTACACGATCGCGGACCAGCGAGCCCAGCATCGTTTGCAACCGGCCGACCCACGATTCCGCGATCTCCTGCACCGGCACCGGCGCGCAATGCATCCGCGCGCTATAGGTGATCATCGCGAGCATCGACAGTGTCACCGGTACCGGGTCGCGGTGGGTGCACACCACGATCGACCCGGGAAAGACGGCGTTCAATACCGGCAACTGCTCGAGATGCTGCGGTGACTTCAGTAACCAGCGCCGCCCTCCGCGCAGGAACTGCAACGCCTTCAACTGGATGGCCAAGTACTCGTAGGACGAAGTCTGATCATGCTCGAGGTAGTAATCGCGCCATCGCGGCACATGCCCGAGCGTCTCGAACAGCATCGTCGAGAAATCGTTGGCCAGCAGCTGGATCTCCTCGTGGACATGCTCGGTGGTCATCTCGTGCATGAGTCGGAAGTGCGGCATCGCGGCGTTCATGAACTCGATCGCGGCGTCCATGCGGGTCTTGCGCGGATCGGGCTCGACGCCCACCTCAGCCGGCAGCGGAAAAGGCTCGGCGCTCTCCCAGTACGGGATAGTGCGGAAAGTCGGGCCGGCCGCCAACAAGTTGTGCAGATGCGTGGTGCCGGTGCGCGGCAGACCCGCGATGACGACCGGCGGCTGCAACTCGATGTCGTAGATCTCCGGGTGTCGCGCCAGCAGGTCAGTGAGCAGTAGCCGGTTCTTGAGCCACTGCAACAGCTGCGCGTGGAAGTTGACGATTCCCGGCCCGTGCAGCCCGCTGATCTCCCGCAGCGCCGCGAGGTAGACGTCGAGGCGCTCCCGGTAATCGTCCGGCCCGAAGTCGGTGAGCCCGGTATCGGCGGTGGCTTTGGCATGCAGGGCTTCGGCATCCAGTGGGCACTCGGGCGCCATCGCCGTCATGAGCTCGCGGATCTGCTGAATCTGCGGGCTGAACTGCGGGTCGGCCAGGTCATCAAGGTGTACCAGGACTGCAGCGGTGTCGGTCACGGCGACTTATGTTACTCTGAGTTTCGTAATGACGACAGAGCTTGGCCGACCACGTGATCGACGCATCGACGGTGCGGTGTTGCAGGCCACCGTCGATCTGCTTGCCCAGACCGGCTACGCCGAGCTGTCGGTCGACGCGATCGCGCGGCAGGCGGGCACCAGCAAACCGGCGATCTATCGGCGATGGCCCGGCAAGGCCCACCTTGTCCACGAGGCGGTTTTCCCGATCAGCGACGCGACCGCGCTGCCTGATACCGGGTCGCTGGGCGGCGACGTGCGTGAGATGGTTCGCCGCACCGCCGAGGTGCTCACCACTCCGGCGGCACGGGCCGCGCTGCCCGGACTGGTCGGTGAGATGGCGGCCGACCTCACGCTGCACTCCGCGCTGCTGGAGCGCTTCGGCGACATCCTGTCCCGCGGTCTATCGGATCGCCTGGCAGATGCTGTCGCGCGCGGCGAGGTAAGGCCCGATGTCACCGCGGCTGAAATCGTCGAGATCGTTGCCGGCACCACGTTCCTCGCGCTGCTCACCCGCGGGGACACACTCGACGATTCCTGGGTCGCCCGCACGGCGGCCTTCATAACGAGAGGAATTAGCGCATGACAGTTTCCGGGCACGAATCCACCACGGCATGGCACGAGTTACTGCAGACGCTGGGCGAGCTCGATCGCACCTTCCTCGAGGGCGACCGCGCCGTCACCGACGATCGGCACATCGCCGACGGCTACCGAATGCTCGCGACAACGCTGGGCGTGGCCTTCGACACTTACCTGTTCACGGAACCCAGCCGACCCGTGTTCATCGCCGTCAATACCCCCTTCCGACGAGATCGTCGCTGGGGCGGCGACAATACCGACGCCTACTACTACATGTGCCCGGTCGATCCCACGCGGCGATACCGGATCAGCGGCAACCGCGGCGACAGCGTCTACTTCTCGCTGACCGCATACAACGAACCTTCGCCAGGTGCGTGGTCGGATCGCATCGTGGCGATCGTGCGCGACGACGATCTCGAGATCGACGCGGCCGGCAACTTCTCGTTCGACCTCGGACCCACGCCCGACGCGGCGGTGCTGATGACCCGCGACTACCAGGCAGACCCGCTGACCGGTCGTAAGGTCAGCTGGCAAATCGAGGCGCTGGACGAACCGGATCCGATTCGGCACGGGGATGCCGAGACCGCGGCGCGACTACGCGCCAGCGCCGCCTGGCTGCGCACGATGTTCGCGATAGTTCCGCTGGCGGTCGGGGCACGGGTTGACGACGCGCACGCGCTCGGCCACGAGATCGGGCACGCGGCCAACCAATTCGCCGACCCCTATCAAGTCCCGGACGCCAACTTCGGCTGGTCGGCACGTGATGCCTGCTATTCCTACGGCAGCTTCGTGCTCGACGAGGACGAAGCGCTCGTCATCACCCACCGGCCGCCGCGCTGCAGGTTCTGGAACCTGGTGGTGTGGAACCAGTTCATGGCCACCCACGGCGTCACAGATGCGCGCTGTTCAGTCAACGGCCACAGCGCGGTGCTCGACGCGGACGGCTCCGTAACGATCGTCATCTCCCGCGGCATGACCGCGCACCCGAATTCCCTGACCACGCTTGACTATCCCCGCGGCAACCTCGCCTTCCGCTGGTTCCTCGCCGACGGCGTCCCGGCCCGGCCGGAAGTGCGATTGGTGAAGCTGGCGGATTTGCCGACGACGGTCGCGGCGGTGACGGGCTGAATCGTCCTGCCCCGCTGGGGTTAAGCAGCTGTTCAGCGGCGTTTTGCGACGAGTTGTTTTTGCGCCGAAGATTTTTGGTTTGGAGCCGCATTTGCGTGGGAACAGAGTGCGGCATGATTGCACGTCACATCTCCCGTTTCGTAGGTCTACCAGTACTGGCAGCGTTGAGCCTCGGCGTTCCCATCGCTGCCGCTCCCACTGCATCCGCGGGCTGTCCGGACACACAGGTGGTGTTCGCCCGCGGTACCGGTGACCCCCCTGGCGTCGGCCCAGTGGGGCAGGCGTTTGTCGACGGTCTCGGCACGCGGCTTGGTGGCAGGTCGATGGACGTCTATCCGGTCAACTATCCCGCCAGCGACCAATGGTCGACGGGACTCGACGGAATCCGAGATGCCGGCGCCCATGTCGTGTCCATGGCCAACAGCTGCCCCAACACCAAGATGGTGCTCGGCGGCTACTCACAAGGCGCAGCCGTGATGGGCTTCGTCACGTCACCTGCCGTCCCGGATTCGATACCGCCGGACGTCGATCCAGCGACCATTCCTAAACCGCTGTCGCCTGATGTCGCAAACCACGTTGCCGCGGTCGTACTGTTCGGGACGCCGAACGTGCGGGCAATGGACTTCCTCGGCCAACCGCAGATCGTCATAGGCCCGCTGTATCAATCCAAGACGATCAAGGTGTGCGCCCCCGAGGACCCGATCTGCTCGGACGGGATGAACTTCGCCGCCCACGACGACTACGTCACCGACAACAACGTGATTGCTCAGGGCGTGGACTTCGCCGCTAACCGCCTGGGTGCAGGTGGCACCCACGTGACAGTGGCAACTCCACGCCAAGGCTTTGGCGACTGAACTCCACACACAAGCAGTGGCGGACCTTGTCCGCCACTGCTTGTCAACATTCGCCTAGATGTGACTCGCGGCGAATGTCGCTCCCTGGTCGACCAAGGGACTGTCGACGTATGCGTGGTCGTGTGCGGCCCAATCGCCGCCAGAGCAAACGGGATCGCCTGCGGCGCACAATTCTTGGGTTTTGGCTTGGTACAGCGGGCCGATGGCAATCGGGGGCTGACCGACCATGTTCATGAACTGATTTGACGGTGTCCCGAACAGGGTGACCGCGGCGACGTGGTTTGCGACGTCGGCGGGCATCGGCTTAGGTGCGCTCGCCGGTGCGCCGTCGGGTACGGCCGCACCGCCATCTGCTCCACGTGCGTGCCCGCGTCATTAATACCGCCGAGGCCGGTGCTGAAATCCTTGCCGGCCGGATAGTTGACGGGATACACCCCGACCGACTTGCCGCCGGCTTTCGACGGCAGTGAGTTGACGAATGCCTGCCCGACATCGCCGAGGCCCGGCAAATCGTTGGTCCCGCGGGCGAACACCACTTCGGCGTTGGGGCAAGCTCCGCTGGCCGCGGATGGGGCGGCAGATGCCGATGGGGCGGATGCGGCGACCAGCGCCAGTACAGGGGTGGCAGAGGCGGCAAGCATACTCGCGTGATGACCTGTTTTCACATCCCTAGATGCCCCGCCGCTGCGCTTTTGAAGCGTAG